>NZ_JBYTAG010000002.1:0-202127 GCF_058787995.1 Cupriavidus sp. FW305-27 | reverse complement strand
CGCCGGGGCCGCCCCGTCCTCGCGCAGCCAGACAATAAACTCCGCCCCCTGCCCCACCGCGCTCTCCACGGTAATGCGGCCGCCGTAGCGCTCCACCAGCGCATAGCTGATGGAAAGCCCGAGGCCCGTCCCCATCTGCTTCTTGGTCGTGAAGAACGGATTGAACAGGTTGGGCACGTCTTCTTCCCGGATGCCGTGCCCGGTGTCGCGCACATGCAGCGTCACGCCCTGCCCGTCCCAGTCGCGCGTGCCGAGCGTGAGCGTGCCGCCCTCGGGCATGGCGTGGATGGCATTGGTCAGCAGGTTGACCACCACCTGCTGCAGCTCGCTGCGGCTGATGCGCACCTGCCGCGTGGCCAGGCAGTCCAGCTCGACCCGGATCGACGCGCCCTTCAGCATGTGCTGGACCAGGTCGACGCAGCCAGCCGCCACCTCGCCCGCATCCAGGCGCTCCATATTGCCCGCGTAGGCCTCTGGCCGGACAAACTGCAGCAGCCGGTTGGTCAGCAGGTGGATACGCCGCACCTGCTCGTCGATCAGCCTCAGCTCGTGCCGGACTGGCTCGGCAGCCGGGCCAAGAATCTCGCGCGCCACGTCCAGGTTGCCCTGGATGACCGCGATCGGATTGTTGATCTCATGTGCCACGCCCGCTGTAAGGTGCCCTGCGACGACGAGCTTCTCCGACGTGATCAGCTGCTGCCGGGTGGCACGCAGCTCGGCGTTTGCGTCCTCCAGCTCGCGCGTGCGCTCGGCCACCTTGCGATCGAGCGAGTCCGCCCAGTCCCTGAGCTGGTCATTGCGCTGCCGCAGGGCCGACAGCAGCTGGTCGAACTGACTGGCGAGCTGGCCGAGCTCGTCTTCGCTGCGCACCGGGCCCACGCGCGCATCGGCGTCGCCCGCCTTCAGCGCCTGCATGGTGCCGACCATCCGCGCCATCGGCGCGAACACGCGCCTGGCCCAGAACAAGGCCAATAACGACCCCGCCACGCCCAGCAGCAGGAACAGGCCCACCAGGACCCCAAAAGCCAGGTTCTTCACCTGGCCGATGGGCCTGGCAAGATAGCCAACATAGAGCATGCCGATCCGCTCGCCGCGGCTGTCCACGATCGGCTCATAGGCGCTCATGTACCAGTCGCTGACCACGAACGCCAGGTCCAGCCATTTCTCGCCGCGCAGCAGCACCTTGTCGCGCACCTCGCGGGAGACCCGCGTTCCCAGGGCGCGCTCGCCATGGAACAGCCGAACGTTGGTGGCAATGCGCGTGTCGTCCAGGAACAGGGTCGCCGTGCCCTCGCTGCCACGAGGCAGCGATTCCGGCTGGTAGACCAGCGCGTTGATCGTGTCGATGAAGCCGAGGTTGTGGTTCAGCAGCGTGCCGCCATGCAGGATCGCCACCAGCGTTCCCGCCTGGTCAAATACCGGTGCGGCTGCGTGCATCACCATGCCGCGGCTTTCCTGGGTCCTGTCGGTCGGCGCTGCGTTGGCGGTGGGGCGTAGCGCCACCTGTGCGCGTCGGGCAGCCTCGCCGGAAACCGCGGCCAGTTGCGTGGCAGACCATACGTCGGTGGCGGCGTCCGTGCGGCCGGCGGCGGCGCTGGCCACCACGCGCCAGGCTGCGTAATCCGCCCCTGCCGCACCGGCAGGCGCAGCGGCAAGCAGCCGCCCTTGCGGATCGAGCAACTGCAGGAAATCGAGCCCATGCGTGCGCCGCGCGTCAGCCAGGATCCCGGGCATGGCGCCGCCGCGGCGAAGTCCGTCCACCAGCGCATATGACCTCGCCTCCTGCAGGACACGGTCGCCCACGCCGCCCACCATATGCTCGAAATACTCGTGGGCGACCAGCAGGTCGCTGTTGACCTTGTAGGCAAGCAAGGCCTGGAACGCGCGATTGCCCCACAACCCCATGATCAGCAGCAGTGCCAGCAGCGCCACCAGCAGGGGCGCGACCACGATGGATACAAGCTTGGCCCGCAGCGAGGCGCGATAGTGGCGCAGCAGCGCAGCCGGGCTCAAGGACGCAGGCCCCACTGCAGGCATTTGCGGTCCAGCGTGCGGCGCGAGATGCCAAGCCGGCGCGCCGCTTCCACCCGGTTGCCGCCCTCGGCCGCCAGCACCTGCAGGATGTGCCGCCGCTCCACCGACTCCAGCAGCGTGCCGTCATCGGCCGGCATGGCTGCATCCTCGCGCCCTTCCTCCGGAAGGTTGGCTTGAGCCGGATCGGCCTGGTGCGCGAGCAGCTCGACCGGGTATTCGCCAAGAATCAGCGCCCGCTCCACCAGGTTGCGCAGTTCGCGCGCATTGCCTGGCCAGTCGTAGCCCTTGAGCACCCGGATCAATGAGGGCGACAGCGGCACCGCCGGCAGCCCGAGCTGGGCCGACAGCTGCTCCGAGAAATGCTCGGCCAGCGGCACGATGTCTTCCGGCCGCGTGCGCAACGGCGGGATGGCTACGGACACGACATCGAGCCGGTAGAACAGGTCCTGGCGGAAGCGCCCGGCGGCGACCTCGTTGGCCAGGTTGCGGTTGCAGGCCGCGACGATGCGCACATCCACGGCAATCTCGCGCTCGGTGCCGAGCGGCCGGATGCGCCGGTCCTCGATCACCCGCAACAGCTTGGCCTGCATCGGCAGCGGCAGCTCCGAGATCTCGTCCAGGAACAGCGTGCCGCCGTCGGCATAGAGAAACAGGCCATGGCGCCCGCCGGCCGCGCCGGTGAAGGCACCCTTGGCGTGGCCGAACAATTCGCTTTCAATGATCTCGGGCGCCATCGCGCCGCAGTTGAGCGGCACGAACTGGCCCTGCCGTCCGCTCAGGCGATGCAGCTCGCGCGCCACCACTTCCTTGCCGGTGCCGGACTCGCCCGTCACCAGTACCGTCGATGGCATCGGTGCCACCCGTGCCACCAGCGCCATGACCTTCTTCATCGCTTCGGACTCGCCGATGAAGTGCTTGTGGATGGTGTACTTGTCCAGCTCGCGGCGCAGCAGGTAGTTCTCGCGCGTGAGCCGGGTCCGGTCGAAGCAGCGCCGGATCGCATTGAGCATCTGGTCGACCCGGAACGGCTTGACGATGAAGTCCGCGGCGCCCGAGCGCAGCGCGGCAATCGCCGTGTCCATGTCGGCGAAGGCCGTCATCAGGATCACGTCGGCGGGGTTGCCGGCCGCGCGCAGTGCCTTGAGCCACTCCATCCCGCTGGCACCGGGCAGCGCCACATCGAGCAGGATCAGGTCGAAATGCCGTTGCTCCAGCAGCGCGGCACCCGCTTCGGCGCTGTCGGCCGTCACCACGCTGCCCACCTTGCCTTCGAGCGCGCGCGACAGGAACGAACGCATGCCGGCCTCGTCGTCCACCACCAGGATCGTGCGACGCTGCCAGTTGTCGGCATCGGGCGGGTTGCTTTGTCTTTCGCTCATCACTTTAGTTGTTGCGGGGCAAGGGAAGAGTCTAGCGACAGTCGGCCACCCGGCTGTATTGGGAATTAAACCGAGCCGGCCGCCGCACATGGACATTTTGGCCCGGGCAACGGGCCTCCGTCCGGACATTTTGTCCAAGGCTGCGCCCCGGCGCGCGGGGCCGCGCGACGCAATCCATTGACGACAAAGGGATTGCGCCTTGGGCATGGCTTTTGCTGAACCACGCACTCCAGCCCGTCGCATCACGCGCAAAAAAGAGGCTGCCACTTCCAGGTAGGAGACACCTTCATGTCATACCCCGCGCAAGCGCAAACGCCCTCGCAGAAGTCCCAGCACGCGTCGCCGTCCCGGCCAGCATCACGCCCGTCGGCCTTCTCCAAGGAGGCCATCATCGCCCGCCCCGGCTTCAACCGCTGGATGGTGCCGCCGGCCGCGCTGGCGGTGCACCTGTGCATTGGCCAGGCCTATGCCTTCTCGGTCTTCAACGAGCCGCTGACGCGGATCCTCGGCGTCACGCAGTCCGCGCCGGGCGACTGGCAACTGACCACGCTGGGCTGGGTGTTCTCGCTGGCGATCTTCTTCCTCGGCATCTCTGCCGCCTTTGCCGGCAAGTGGCTGGAGAAGGTCGGGCCGCGGCGCACCATGTTCACGGCCGCGTGCTGCTTCGGCGGCGGCTTCCTGGTTTCGGCGCTGGGCATCTGGCTGCACCAGATCTGGCTGCTGTACCTGGGCTACGGCGTGCTGGGCGGGATCGGGCTGGGGCTGGGCTACGTGTCGCCGGTGTCCACGCTGATCCGCTGGTTTCCCGACCGCCGCGGCATGGCCACCGGCATGGCGATCATGGGCTTCGGCGGCGGCGCGATGATCGGCGCGCCGCTGTCGGTCGCGCTGATGAACTACTTCAAGAGCGCGACCAGCGCGGGCGTGGCTCAGACCTTCCTGGTGATGGGCGTGATCTACTTCATCTCGATGTCGATCGGGGCGCTGGCCATCCGCATCCCGGCCCCGGGCTGGGCGCCCCCGGGCTACGTACCCACCACCAAGGCCCGCAAGATGGTCACGCACGCCAACGTGCACATCGACCAGGCGCTGAAGACGCCGCAATTCTACCTGCTGTGGGTGATCCTGTTCCTGAACATCACCGCCGGCATCGGCGTGCTGGGCCAGGCTGCGGTGATGATCCAGGAAACCTTCAAGGGCAGCATCACTGCGGCAGCCGCCGCCGGCTTCGTCGGCCTGCTCAGCATCGGCAACATGACGGGGCGCTTCCTGTGGAGCTCCGCCAGCGACTACTTCGGCCGCAAGATCACCTATGCCATCTTCTTCGCCTTCGGCGCCGCGTTGTACATGGCGGTGCCGGCCGTCGGCTCGTCCGGCAACGTGGCCCTGTTCGTGGTCTGCTACTTCCTGATCCTGACCATGTATGGCGGCGGCTTCAGCACCATTCCCGCCTACCTGGCGGACATGTTCGGCACGGCCTACGTCGGCGGCATCCATGGCCGCCTGCTGACCGCCTGGGCCGCCGCCGGCATTGCCGGCCCGGCGCTGGTCAACTACATCCGCGAGCACAAGCTGGCCATGGGTGTGCCCAGGTCAGAGGTCTATGTCGACACCCTGCACATCATGGCCGGCCTGCTGGTGGCGGGGTTCGTCTGCAACCTGCTGATCCGGCCGGTGCATGAGCGCCACCACCTGCGCGAAGCCACCAGCGCAGCCTGAGCGCCACCCCGGCTTCCGATACCAATACACAGGAGACACCACCGTGCAAGACGACCGTACTTTCGGCAAGACGCTGCTGCTGCTCGCGTTCTGGGCATACGTGCTGATCCCGCTGGGCGCGGGGATCTGGTCGACCCTCGGCAAGGCCATGAAGCTGTTCAGCTGAGCGCTCGCGCCGGCCGTCCGCTGCGTCCTGATCCATCTTCGCAGCGCACACCCGAGAGCCTCCTGACTGGTGCCGCGGGATCCTGTCGCATGACTGTGATCCCGCGCAATCGCGTCATCTGTACCGGTGGCGCGAAGTGCCTGGCAAGCGCTGCTTCCGGCCTGAAGAACTGAGCTTGAACGGTTCCGCAAGAACTGTATCCCTAGCGGGCAGGCTGTAGTCCTTACGCTTGTCCATGGTGTCCTGTCCCGCAATTGACCCGATATGAAATCGCCCAGTTGCCCGCCATGCGTCGTTGCTCGTCGTTGCCATGGCTACGGCTATGGCGCCTCCTCGCGCCTAGCCTGACGACCAACTGGACGATTTCATTCATCAAGTCAATTGCGGGACCGGACACAGTCTCGCGCGACACGCCGTCGTGCCGGCGGCCACCCCACGGAGAGCACATCGATGTACGGACTCACAGCCCTGGAACTCGCTCGAATCCAGTTCGGATTCACGGTTTCCTTCCACATATTATTTCCCGCCATCACGATCGGGCTGGCATGTTTCCTGGCGTTCCTGGAAGCACGCTGGCTCTACACCAAGGACTCGGTGTACAGGACCCTGTACCAGTTCTGGATCAAGATCTTCGCGTTGAACTTCGGCATGGGGGTCGTTTCCGGCCTGGTCATGGCCTATGAGTTCGGCACCAACTGGTCTGGCTTCTCGCAGTTTGCGGGAAGCGTCACCGGACCGCTGCTGACCTACGAGGTGCTGACCGCCTTCTTCCTGGAAGCGGGCTTCCTGGGCGTGATGCTGTTCGGCTGGAACCGGGTCGGGCCGGGGCTGCACTTCTTCTCGACGGTGATGGTGGCGCTCGGCACCATGATTTCCTCCACCTGGATCCTGGCATCGAACAGCTGGATGCATACACCGGCCGGCTACGTCATCGTTGCCGGCAAGGTGGTGCCGACCGACTGGCTCGAGGTGATCTTCAACCCGTCGTTCCCCTACCGCCTGGCGCACATGGTGATCGCCGCGCTGCTGTCGACGGCACTGTTCGTGGCGGCATCCTCGGCCTGGCAGCTGCTGCATGACCGCGCCGTGCCCGCCGCCCGCAAGATGCTGTCGATGGCGCTGTGGATGGTGCTGATCGCGGCGCCGATCCAGGCGGTGGTGGGCGACGCCTACGGCCTGAACACGCTGGAGCACCAGCCCGCCAAGATCGCGGCGATGGAGGGGCACTGGAACACCGCGGCCAAGGATGACAAGGCCGGCTTCCCGCTGATCGTCTTCGGCATCCCCGACATGGAACGCGAGGAAACCCGCTACGCCATCGAGATTCCGCGCCTGGGCAGCCTGATCCTCACACACAGCCTTGACGGCCAGATCCGTGGCCTGAAGGACTTCCCCAGGGAAGACCGCCCCAATGCCACAGTGCTGTTCTTCACCTTCCGCATCATGGTTGGCCTGGGGGTGGCGATGATCCTGTTCGGCCTGCTGGGCTGGGTGCTGCGCCGCAACGGCGCGCTGTACCGGTCCAAGGCCTTCCTGCGCCTCGCGGTGGTGATGGGCCCCGCCGGCCTGGTCGCGCTGCTGGCCGGCTGGATGACCACCGAGATCGGCCGCCAGCCGTGGGTGGTCTATGGACTGCTGCGTACCCATGATGCCGTTTCCGCGCATGCGGCCGGCCCGGTGGCGCTGTCGCTGGCACTGTTCGTGGTGATCTACTTCGTCTGCTTCGGCGTGGGCATCCGCTACATGCTCAAGCTGGCCAGCGCCGGCCCCGCCCCCGACGCGCACCCGCACGAAGAGCCGTCCTACGGCCCCGGCAGCGTCGTCCCCGCCGCCATCGCCGCGGCTTCCACACCCAACCCGATGGCCCCGCACGGCCAGCGCGAATCCTGAACAGGTGATCAACATGGGTATCAACCTTCCCGTTATCTGGGCCGCCCTGATCTTCTTCGGTGTGATGATGTACGTCATCATGGACGGATTCGATCTTGGCATCGGCATTCTCTTTCCCTTCGTCGGCGACCGTCATGACCGCGACGTCATGATGAACACGGTGGCCCCGGTCTGGGACGGCAACGAAACCTGGCTGGTGCTGGGCGGCGCGGCGCTGCTGGGCGCCTTCCCGCTGGCCTACTCGGTGCTGCTCAGCGCCTTCTACCTGCCGCTGATGTTCATGCTGATGGGGCTGATCTTCCGCGGCGTGGCCTTTGAATTCCGCTTCAAGGCCAGCGACCGCAGCCGCCCGTACTGGGATGCCGCGTTCACGTGGGGATCTGTGCTCGCCGCCTTCTTCCAGGGCGTGACACTGGGCGCCTATATCGACGGCATCGCCATGGAAGGCGCCACCTTCACCGGCGGCGCGCTCGACTGGCTGGCGCCGTTCCCGGTCTTCTGCGGCGTGGGCGTGGTGATCACCTATGCCTTCCTCGGGGTCACCTGGCTCATCATGAAGACCGAGGGCCGCCTGCAATGGACCATGCTGCGCGTGACCAACGTGCTGACCGGCGTGATGCTGGCAATGGTCGCCGCGGTGAGCGTGTGGACGCCGCTGACCCATCCGGAGATCGCGCAACGCTGGTTCGCGCTGCCCAACCTGTTCTTCTTCCTGCCGGTGCCGCTGCTGGTGCTGTTCTCGGCCTTCGGCATCTACCGGTCCCTGCGCAAGCACCCGAACGTGTCGCCGTTCCTGTACGCGCTGCTGATGATCTTCATGGGCTATACCGGGCTTGCCATCAGCATCTGGCCCAATATCATCCCGCCGTCGATCTCGATCTTCGATGCGTCGTCGCCCCCGCAAAGCCAGGGCTTCGCGCTGGTCGGCACCCTGTTCATCGTGCCGATCATCCTGGCCTACACCTCCTGGTCCTATTACGTGTTTCGCGGCAAGGTCAAGCGCGGGGAGGGGTACCACTGATGGCCAGGATCCCGCAATCGCGGCTGGCGGCCCGCCTGGGCTGGCTGCTGGCGCTGTGGCTGGCGGGGGTCGGCACCGTCTTCGTCTGCGCCAGCCTGATGAAGCTGCTGATGCGGGCAGCCGGGCTTGCCAACTGAAGCCATGCCGTCCTCTGGCCCGCTCTCCCGTCCCGCGCTGCCCGCGCGCACCGCCGGCGTGTTCGACACGCTCGCGGCAGCCTGGGCGGGACGCCCCGACCTTGCACCCTGGCTGCATTCGCTGAAGGTGTTCGGCGCGGCAATGCTGGCGCTCTACGTGGCGCTGGCGCTCGGGCTGCCGCGGCCCTACTGGGCCATGGCCACCGTCTACCTGGTGTCCAGCCCGCTGGCCGGCGCCACCTATGCCAAGGGCACCTACCGCGTCTTCGGCACGCTGCTGGGCGCGGTGTGCGCGGTGGCGCTGGTGCCCTGGCTGGTCGACGAGCCGGTGCTGCTGATGGCCGCGATCGCGTGCTGGACCGGCACCCTGCTCTACCTGTCCTTGCTGGAGCCGGCGCCGCGCAACTACATCTGCCTGCTGGCCGCCTATACGCTGCCGATCGTGGCGCTGCCGACGGTCACCAACCCGGCCACGGTCTTCGACGTGGCCCTCACCCGCATCGAGGAAATCGTCATCGGCATCGTCTGCGCCAGCGTGGTCAGCGCGGTGGTGTTTCCCTCGCGCACCACGCCGGCGCTGGCCGCGCGCGCGTCGGCGTGGCTGGACCACGCCTCGCGCTGGATCACCGACGTGCTGGCCGCCGGCGCCAGCGCGGGCCAGCGCCATGACAGCTTCAGCCTGCTGGCCGCCGATATCCTGGCAATGGAAACCCAGCTGGCGCAGCTGACCTATGAAGCCGACGGCGCCCTGACCCTGCGGCGCGCACGTGCCCTGCACCAGCGCATGACGGCCCTGCTGCCGCTGGTGCTGGCGCTGGCCGATGCCGCCGGCGCCTTGCACCGGCATCCGGCGGGCATGCCTGACACCGTCGCGCAGCGCATGCGCGCCACGCTGGCCTGGATCGCCGGCGACGCCGGCGCGTCCCGGCCGCCGCCTTCCTGGTACCCGGCAGGCACCACGCCCGCCGCACCCGCGGACTGGCATGCACGGCTGGTCGCGGCGACCTGCACCTACCTGGACGAACTGGGCGACCTCTGGCAAGACTGCCGCCTGCTGCAGGCCAGCCTGCGCCAGGGCGGGAGCGAGCCCACCGCGCTGCGCTACCGCGTGGAACCCGCCGGGCAGGCGCGGCACCATGACCACGCGCAACTGTTGTTCCGCGGCGCCACCGCCGGCTCGGCCACCTTCGTCGCGGGCCTGTTGTGGATGGTGTCGGGGTGGGTCGATGGCGCCGTCCCGGTCGGCCTGGCCGCGCTTGCCAGCTGCTTTATCGCCACCACCGCGGAGCCGCGGCTGATGGCCGGCCGGGTGATCGCGTGGAGCATCGGCTGTGCGTTGCTGTCCTGGTACTACCAGTTCGTGGTGCTGCAGCTGGCCCATGACTTTGGCTCGCTGGCCGCCCTGCTGTGCGGCCCCTACCTGGTCATCGGCGCCATGACCACGCAGCCGCGCAATGCGCTGTTCGGCGTGTTGCTGGCGGTCACGGCGGCATCGTTCCCGGGCCCGCAGCACCTGACCGCGGCAAGTTTCGCCGGCATCTTCAACAGCAGCCTGGCAAGCCTGGCGGCGCTGGTGTTCGCGGCCTTGTGGGCGGTCCTGATGCAGCCCTTCGGCCAGCAGCTGGTGGCCTACCGGCTGGCCCGGGCCAACTGGAACGAGATCGCGCTGGCGGCGCACCCGCGCGCGCCGGTCAACAGCGCGCGGCTGCGCGGCCGCATGCTGGACCGGCTGCTGCGCCAGTGGCCGCCATTGACCCGCCGCAACAATGCCAGCGGCAGGCACGCCGGCAGCGCCGTTGCCGACTTCCTGGTCGAATCCGCCGCGCTCGCGCTGCGGCGCGCCCCCGCTGGCGTGCCTGCGCCGCACCGCCGTGCCGTGGAGCGCGTGCTGGCCGGCGTGGCACGCCACTACCGCCAGTGCGCGCGCACCGGCCATGCCAGCCCGCCCGCTCCGGCACTGGCGGCGCAGATCGACGCGGCCTTCGCGGCGCTGGCCTCGTCGGCGCACGGCAGCCCCCGCACGGCGCTGGCGGCACTGGCCACCCTGCGGCTGGCCCTGTATCCGCCTACCGAAGGAGAGCCCCATGCACGCCACTGAGTTCGACCTGTACGGCGTCTTCGTGCCGGCCACCGTGGTGTGGATGCTGGCCGCGTTCGCGGTGACCGCCGGCGTGCGCGCCGTGCTCGCCCGGATCGGCTTCTACCGCATCGTCTGGCACCGGTCCTTGTTCAATTTCTCGCTCTATATCCTTGTACTGGGCGCGCTCGTCGCGCTCCTCTGGCAGGCCCCATCATGATTCGCAAGCTTTCGCTGCTCGGCCCCGTTGCGGTGACCCTGGCGGCCGTGGTCGCCGCGGCGCTGACCGCCTGGCATTTGTGGCAGTACTACACCGAGGCGCCCTGGACCCGCGACGGCCATGTGCGCGCAGAAGTGATCCAGGTCGCGCCGGACGTGTCCGGCCTGGTCACTGCCGTGCTCGTCGGCGACAACGCCCGGGTGCAACGCGGCCAGGTCCTGTTCGTGGTGGACCAGGAGCGCTTCAGCCTGGCCCTGAAACAGGCCCAGGCCGAGGCCGCGTCGGCGCGCGCCGCGCTGGCACTGGGCCGGCGCCAGGCGGCGAACGCGGCCGCCGTGGCCGCCGTGGCCGCCGCGCAGGCGCGCATCGACGAAGCCGATGCCGCGGTGGACGTGGCCAGGCTCAACCTGGCCCGCTGCCGCGTGACCAGCCCGGTCGACGGCCATGCCAGCGACCGCCTGCCGCGCGTCGGCGACTTTGCCACCCGCGGCAGGCCGGCCCTGTCGGTGGTGGCCAGCGGCTCGCAGTACGTGGAAGGCTATTTCGAGGAAACCAAGCTGCCCGCGATCCGCGTCGGCAGCGCCGCCGAAGTGCATATCATGGGCCAGCGCACTCCCTTGCGCGGACATGTGCAGAGCATTGCGCCCGGCATCGAGGACCAGGACCGCGCCATCGGGCCCAACATGCTGCCCAGCGTCAACCCGACCTTCAACTGGGTGCGCCTGGCCCAGCGCATACCGGTGCGAATCGCACTGGACCAGGTGCCCGCCGGGGTCCACCTGATCGCCGGCCAGACCGCGACGGTGCGCATCCGGGCGCCGCGCGAATGAGGCGCCCCGACGCAGCCATACCGGCCCCGCCGGAACTGTTCTGCTTCCGCTCCTGCCGATTTGTACGCCTGCCGGGCGGCGATCGGTCCCTACCATGGAGGGCATGGCATGCGCCATGCCCTACCCCATTGCCCCCGGGAGATTCGCCATGCAAGCAGCGCTTGTGCAAGAAATGCCCGCCGCCCGCAGTCTTGAGGCGCCCGAGCCGGACCACGCATCACCCGCCTGCCGGGACCAGCTGGGCCGTCCGCTGCGCGACCTGCGGCTCTCGGTGATCGACCAGTGCAACTTCCGCTGCACCTACTGCATGCCCAAGGAGCGCTTCGGGCGCGACTACCCGTTCCTGTCGCCTGAGCAGCGCCTGTCCGATGCGGAACTGCTGCGCATCGTGCGCGCCTTTGTCGGCCTGGGCGTTGAGAAAGTGCGCCTGACCGGCGGCGAGCCGCTGCTGCGCAAGGGCATCGAGTCGCTGGTCGAACGCATTGCGGCCATGCGTACCCTGGACGGCCGGCAGGTGGAAGTGGCCATGACCACCAACGGCAGCCTGCTGGCCCGCAAGGCGCGTTCGCTGCGCGACGCAGGCCTGGGCCGGGTCACGGTCAGCCTGGACAGCCTGGACGACCAGATCTTCCGCGCCATGAACGATGTCGATTTCCCGGTCGGGCGCGTGCTGGAGGGCATCGACGCGGCCATCGCGGCGGGCCTGGCACCAGTCAAGGTCAACTGCGTGGTCGAGCGCGGCACCAACGACGAGCAGGTGCTGCCGCTGGTGGAGCACTTCCGTGGCAGCGACGTCACGCTGCGCTTTATCGAATATATGGATGTGGAAGGCCCGAGCGGCTGGTCACAGTCACGCGTCGTCCCGTCCGACGAGATCCGCGGCATGGTCGAACGCGCGCATGCGCTGCTGCCGGTCACCCGGCGCGACGGCGAAACCGCCAGCAACTACCTGCTGGCGGATGGCAGCCTGAAGCTGGGTTTTATCTCCAGCGTTTCGCACCCGTTCTGCGGCGATTGCACCCGCGCACGCGTTTCGGTCGACGGTCGGCTTTACCTGTGCCTGTTCGCCACCAGCTCTGTCGACCTGCGCCAGCACCTGGGTGCCGCGCGCCCCGATGAAGCCGTTGCGGACGCGGTCCGGCAAGCCTGGCAGGCCCGCGGCGACCGCTACTCCGAGCTGCGCGCGGACCGGCTGGCCAGCGGCAAGCGCCAGTACCCGACGGTGCGCATGTCGCTGGTCGGCGGCTGAGCCGCGGGCGCGGCTTTCGGCCACTCAGTCAGGATTCGGGAAAGCCTGCGCGGCAAGCTCCGCGCCGGCTGGTGTCAGGCTCGCGTGACCGCGGCCTTCCTCGTCGATCGCCACGTCCGCCAGTCCGGCGGCCTGCAGTTGCGTCAACACGCGCCGCAGCACGCTCATTGGCAGCTGGGCCCGCTTCGCGATCTTGGCGAGCGACCAGGGGCTGCCGCCGCCCTCGCGCCCAGCCTGCCACAGGACCTGGAGCGCCGCGACCATGGCGGGATCGATATCAGCGTCTTGCATGCTCTTGCTCGCCGGGCTCCCGGCTGCGCGCCAGCAGGTGCTGCGCGATCCTGCCCAGCGTCTGCACGGCGGACTCGATGCCGGGCGACCATTCCCCGCTGTAGTTCAGCCGGATGCAATGGCGGTAAGTGGCCCCGGGCGCAAACATATGCCCGGGCGCGATGGTGATGCGGTGCTCCAGCGCGGCGTGGTACATCTCCATCGCATCGATGCCCTCCGGCAGCTGCACCCACAGCACATAGCCTCCCGCAGGGCGCGACGGGGTGGTGCCGTCCGGGAAGAACCTGCGCACCGCGGCGGCCATGATGTTGGCCTGCTGCGCATAGGCCTTGCGCACCCGCCGCAGGTGGAAGTCGTAGCCGTCGTTCTTCAGGAACTCGGCAATCGCCAGCTGCGGAATGGCGGGCGTGGTCAGCGTGTTGAGGAACTTGAGCCGTTCCACCGCCTCGCGGTAGCGGCCCGGCAGCGCCCAGCCGATCCGGTAGGCATTGGTCAGCGTCTTGGAGAACGAGGAGCAATGCAGCACGATGCCGGCCTTGTCAAACGCCTTCAATGAACTGGGATGGGCCTCGCCGTAATAGAGCTCGCCGTAGACGTCGTTCTCGATGACGGGGATGTCCTTCTCGGTCAGCATGGCCACCAGCGCGCGCTTCTTCTCATCGGGCATCTGGAAGCCGAGCGGGTTCTGGAAATTGGGCATCACCATGCAGGCGGCCACGCCCTTTTCATCGATCAGCCGCGCCAGCTCGCCGATGTCGATGCCTTCCACCGGATCGGTCGCCACCTCGATGGCGCGCATGCCCAGCCGCTCGATAGCATGGAGCATGGCGTAGAAGGTTGGCGACTCCACTGCGATGGTATCGCCCGGCCTGGCCACCGCCTGCAGGCAGAGGTTGATGGCCTCGGTCGCGCCGATGGTGACGATCACCTCGTTCGGATCGATGGCGTAGCCGTTCTCCAGGTAGCGGCGCGAGATCTGCCGGATCAGCTCGGGGCTGCCGGGCGGCAGGTCGTCGAGCATGGTCCACTTGGCATAGCGGCGCGCGATATTGTTGGCGTACTGGTTGATGCGCTGCCACGGAAACAGCGAAGGGTCCGGATAGGGCGAACCGAGCGGCACGGCATCATCGGAACGGATCGAACGCAGCGTGGAAAGCACCAGCGCGCTGACATCCACCGCCGAGGGCTTGGCACTGGGCCTGGACGGGCGCAGCTCGACCACCGGCTCGCCCGGCCGCGCGCGCACGAAATAGCCGGACTGCGGCCGGCTTTCGATGATGCCGCGGCTCTCCAGCAAGACGTAGGCCCGGATCACCGTGGTGATGCTCATGCGGTGGTGCTGGCTGGTCTGCCGCACCGAGGGAATCCGCTCGCCGGGCAACAGCACCCCCCGCTGCACCAATGCTTCTATGTCCGCAGCCAGCTTTTCATATAGTTTCACGCTGCGCTCCCCTTCCCATGTCCCTTGCGCCCGGCCGGTGCCTGGTCCGGCCCTTGCCCCGGGCTGCTGTCAGCTGAGCCAACGATGAAGATCATAGTACGGCAGGGGCACATTTTGGAGTTGTCCGGTGCATTGGGGTTCGACCCGCACAAAGCCGCTGGCCTGGCCGAGCGCCGACACCGAGGCGGCACCCTGCTGTGCATTGACCTGCACGAAGCTCTCGCGGCCGCCGAGGTTGCCGATTTCGCCCACGCGCCAGAAGGCATCGCCGCGGTGCGGGCGGGTGCCCGCCAGCGCCGCCCTGACCCGGCCTACCGGCGGGAACAGCTCCGCGCGCCCCTGCAGGCGGCGCAGCAGCGGCGTCACCAGCAGCGCGAAGGTGGCATAGGCCGCCGCCGGATTGCCGGGCAGGCATACTACGGGCTTGCCGCGCAGGCGCCCCACCGTGACCGGCTTGCCGGGCTTCATGTTGACGCCACGGCAAAGCAGCTCGCCGCCTGCCGAAGCCAGCGCCGCCGCGACCAGGTCGCGCTGGCCGACCGAGGCACCGCCGGTGACCAGCACCAGGTCGGCGTCGGCGGCAAGTTCCCGCAGCATGTCGTGCAAGGCGCGCTCGTCGTCCTGCACGTGGCGGTGGCAACTGACCACGGCGCCCATCGACTGCACCAGCGACTCGAGCATCGGGCCATTGACGTCATGCACCTGGTACACGTCGCGCGGCTCGTCGTGCGCCGCCACCTCGTCGCCCGAAGTCAGGATGGCCACCTCCACCAGCCGGCAGACCGTGGCCTCCGTCAGTCCCTGCGACGCCAGCGCGGCAATATGCCCCGCATGCAGCAGGGTTCCCGCCGACAGCAGCAGGTCGCCCCGGCGGGCGTCCTCGCCCTTGCGCCGGATATGCTGGCCCGCCACGGGTGCGCGCGCGCAGACCACGCCGCGATAGGTTTCCTCGGCATCCTCCAGCGCGACCACGGCACCGGCGCCGGGTGGAATCACGCCGCCGGTGTAGATGCGGATGGCCTGGCCGGGCAACAGCGGCTGCGGCTGCGTGCCGGCGTAGACGACCTGCTGCAGCGGCAGGCAGGCGTCAGCGCGGCAGTCTTCACAGCGCACCGCATAGCCGTCCATGGCACTGCGGTCCGCCGCGGGCGTATCCATGACCGCGGCCACGTCGCCGGCCAGCACGCGGCCGGTCAGCAGGCCCAGCCACACGGTTTCGGTCTGCCGCACGGGCTCCGCGCACATCGCGAAGACCGCCTGCGCCTCGTCAAAGTTCAGCATGCTGCGCCTCCGCGGGCGGCATCCAGTGCGGCGCCGGTATAGTCGACATAACCATCCTGGCGGCAGAAGCTGAGCAGGCGCAGACCGGCCTGCTCGGCGATGCGTATCGCCAGCGAGGTCGGCGCCGAGATCGTCGCCAGCATCTGGATATTCATGCGCGCCACCTTGCGCACCAGTTCATAGCTGGCGCGGCTGGACAGCAGCACGAATCCGTCGTCCATCGCCACGCGCTGCATCGCCAGGTGGCCGATCAGCTTGTCCAGGCCGTTGTGGCGGCCCACATCCTCGAACACATGCAGGATCTCGCCGCCCGCATCGCACCAGGCCGCGGCGTGGACGCCCCCGGTGGCCTGCATCAGCCGCTGGTGCGACGGCAGCGCCGCGACCGCGCGCTCGATCATCTCGCGCGACGGCGTCAGCCGGGTGGCCGGCTCGGGCATGCGCGCCGGCTCCAGGTCGAGCAGCTCGATGCTCTCGATGCCGCAGACGCCGCAGCCGGTGCGCCCCGCCAGCGCGCGCCGGCGGGCCCGCATGGTGGCAAAGGCGTGCTCGCTGATCTCCATCTGCACCTCGGCGCCGTGCGGGTGCACGCGCACTTCCAGGTCGTGGATCTCGGCATTGCGCCCGACGATGCCCTCGGTCAGCGAGAAGCCGACCGCGAACGCCTCAAGGTCCAGCGGCGTGGCCATCATCACGGCGTGCGAGATGCCGTTGTACACCAGCGCCACCGGGAGTTCTTCCGCCACGTTGTCCGTGGCCGGCTGCACCAAGCAGTTTTTGTGCCGCACGATGCTGCGCGCTTCATAGCCTGTGTGTTCGACCAGTTCGGTGCATTCCATGGGATCTCTCGTAAAATTATGTGCAGCGCCCGCTTGCATGCTGACGGTTTGTTCCCCTCTCCCGCTTGCGGGAGAGGGGAACGTTCACCAGGGGTGTCAGTCGCTTGACGAGCGGTATTGCGCGCAGCGCGGGATCAGCTCGCCGCCGCGTTCTGGCGACGGGACGGCGTCAGCAACACCGGCACCGACTTCGACGTGGGCGTGCCGCAGCCATCGCCCGTGCTTTCCAGCGGCACCAGCGGATTGGTCTCGGGGTAGTACGCCCCCAGGCAGCCTTGCGGGATGTCGTATTCGACCAGCACGAAGTCCTCGACCTGGCGCTGCACGCCGTCGTCCCAGACACTGGTGATGTCCACGTGCTGGCCCGCCTTCAGGCCAAGCCGCGCCAGGTCAGCGGGGCTGATGAAGACCACCCGGCGCAGGCCGAACACGCCGCGGTAGCGGTCGTCCAGGCCATAGATCGTGGTGTTGTACTGGTCATGCGAGCGCGTCGTCATCATCACCATCAGCTTGTCGCCATACTTCTGGCGGGCCCGGCTGATGGGGGTGTCCTTGTCGATGCGGTTGACCAGGAACTGCGCCTTGCCCGACGGCGTATGCCAGACCCGGTTGCATGCCGCCGGCGTCAGGTGGAACCCGCCCGGCACCGCCACGCGCTCGTTGTAGCTCTCGAAGCCGTCGATCACCTGCTCGATGGCGTCGCGGATGCGGGCGTAGTCCTGCGCATACCAGAGCCAGTCGATCTTCTCCGAGCCCAGCGTGGCGGCCGCCATGCGCGCGACGATGGCAATCTCCGACAACAGGTGCGGCGACGCCGGCGCGTTCATGCCAAAGGAGATATGGACCATGCAGACCGAGTCCTCGACCGTCACGCCCTGCGCCACGCCGTCCTGCTGGTCGATCTCGGTGCGGCCCAGCGTCGGCAGGATCAACGACTCCCTGCCGTGCACCAGGTGGCTGCGGTTGAGCTTGGTGGCGATGTTCACGGTCAGGTCGCACTGGCGCAGGGCCTCGAAGGTGCGTGGCGTATCCGGCGTGGCGGTGGAGAAATTGCCGCCCAGTCCGACAAAGACCTTGACCTTGCCCTCGAGCATCGCCGAGATGGTGTGGACCACATCATAGCCATGCTTGCGCGGCGGCTCGAAGCCGAAGGCGGCCTGCAGGCGGTCCAGGAATTCCGGCTCGGGCTTCTCTTCGATACCCACCGTGCGGTCGCCCTGCACGTTCGAATGCCCGCGCACCGGCAGCAGCCCGGCGCCGGGGCGCCCGATGTTCCCGCGCATCATCATCAGGTTGGACAGGATCTGCACCGTCGGCACAGAGTGCTTATGCTGCGTCAGGCCCATGCCCCAGCAGGCGATCACGCGCTTGCCCTTGGCGTAGACCTGGGTCAAAGCATCGATGTCTTCCTGCGACACGCCCGACTCGGCGACGATGTCGGCCCAGCTCTCCGCGCGCAGGTCTTCGATGAAGTCGCCGTAGCCGATGGTGTGCTCGCGCACGAAATCCACGTCGATCAGGCGCTCGCGGCCGTGCCGGATGGCCTCTTGGTCGAGTTCGTCCAGGCGCTTGGCCATGCCCTTGATCAAGGCAAAGTCGCCGCCCAGCTTGGGCTGCACGAACATCGAGGCGATCTTGGTGCTGGAGCCGGTCAGCATCTCCACCGGGTGCTGCGGGCTGGTGAAGCGCTCCACCCCGCGTTCGCGCAGCGGGTTGATCGAGACGATGGTGGCGCCGCGCCGCGCGCATTCGCGCAGCTCGCCCAGCATGCGCGGATGGTTGGTGGCCGCATTGTGGCCGAACAGCAGGATGGTGTCGGCATGCTCGAAATCATCCAGCACCACGGTGGCCTTGCCCACGCCGATGGTCGGCGGCAGGCCCCGGCTGGTGGCCTCGTGGCACATGTTCGAGCAGTCGGGGAAGTTGTTGGTGCCATAGGCACGCACGAACAGCTGGTAGAGGAATGCGGCCTCGTTGCTGGCGCGTCCCGACGTATAGAATGCGGCCTGGTTCGGGTCCGGCAGCGCGCGCAGGTGGCGCCCGATCAGCGCAAAGGCCTCGTCCCAGGCGATCGCACGGTACTTGTCGGTCTTTGCGTCATAGACCATGGGGTGCGTCAGCCGCCCGTGCTGCTCAAGCTCATAGTCCGTCTGCGCCATCAGCGACGTCACCGTGTGCTGCGCAAAGAACTCGGGGGTCACGCGCATGCTGGTGGACTCGGCGGCCACGGCCTTGACGCCGTTCTCGCAGAACTCGAAGGTGGAGGCGTGCTGCCGGTCCGGCCAGGCACAGCCGGGGCAGTCGAAGCCATCGGCCTGGTTCTGCTTGAACAGCATCTTGTACTTGCCACCGGCAACCTTCTCCTTGATCAGGTTGATGGCAACGTACTTCAACGCACCCCAGCCGGCGGCGGGGTGGGTGTAGGGGGCGATGTGGCCTTTTTCAGGGGTCGGGGAGCTCATTGGCGTGGTGTCCTGTAACGACGGGGGCGCTGTCCGGCGGCCTGCCAGTGCTGCGGCGGGGACCGGATCGTTGCGGTGTCACCAGATTAGATTTCCCGGGTGCCCCCGGGTACATACAAAGGGGCGCTTGCCCGGGGAGCACAGTTGCTTCAGACCAGCGGGAACGCCTTCACCACATGCCGCAGCAGGCTGTCGGCCACCGGGGACAGGTGCCGGCCGGTCCGGGTGATGATGTGGATGCGGCTGTTGTTCAGGATGGGATTTGCCAGCGGCAGCGACACCAGTTGCCTGAACTGCGGCTCCTTCAGCGCCACCGAGCGTGCCGTCATGATGTAGCCCAGCCCCATCGCTGCATATTCCCACAGCACCTTGAACGAGTTGGTGACAAGCATCGGCTTCAGGGTGACGTGCTCGTCCAGCTCCGCCGCCTGGATATGCTTGCGCACACCAAACGATTCCGTCAGCGCCGCTCCCTGGTGCGGCGCCAGATCCGCCAGCGTCAGTGCGCGGCGCTTGCGCGCCAGCGGGTGGTCTTTACGCACATGCACGCGGATCGGCGACAGCCGTGAATAGTGCGAGCGCAGGCGCACATCGTCGGGCGGCTGAAAGACGAAGCCGACATGCGCCAGGTCCTCCAGGATATGCCGGACCGTTTCATCGGTGCCGGCCACCTGGATGCTGCAGCTCACGTCGGGATGCTTGCGCAGGAAGCCCTGCAGCACGGGCTCCAGCACCAGGTCGACGAAGCCTTCGCCAAAGACCAGCTCCACGTGGCCGCGCCGCGCATTCTTCAGGTTGTTGACCTCGGCCAGGAAGGTATCGTTCAGGTCCTGCTGGCGCCGGGCAAACAGCGCCAGCAGGCGCCCGGCATCGGTGGCGACAACACCCCGGCCGCGCCGCTCAAGCAAAGTCAGCCCGGTTTCCTGCTCCAGTTTCGCCACGGCGCGGCTCACTACGGACGGGTCCAGCTCAAGCACCTCGGCCGCGCCGCGCACCGTGCCGGTCTCGATGATCTGCAGCAAGCACAGCGCCCGCTTGCGGTCCAGCACATCTTCCATGTCTTCCTCCTCTGGCTCGTGCCGCCGCCTCAGGACGGCAGCACGGACTTTTTAATGTTGCAAATTATGCAACGTTTCTGCCTCATCATTGTCATGGTTTCGGCAAGCGCCTGCGTGGAGAATGCTGTGGACGACCACGCTCCGATACCGCCATGAACCAGGCCCCGCTTGCCGAACTGCACCAATCCATCCAGACCCTGTCGCCGGAGTTCGTTGAGATCCGCCGAAAGATCCATGCGCACCCCGAACTGGCCTTTGAAGAGCGCCAGACCAGCGACCTGGTCGCCGGACGGCTGGCGGCATGGGGCTACGAGGTGCATCGCGGCATGGGCACCACCGGCGTCGTGGGCAGGCTAAGGAAGGGGCAAGGCAGCAAGGCGCTGGGCATCCGCGCCGACATGGACGCGCTGCCGATTCAGGAAAAGACCGGCCTTGACTACGCCAGCACCATCGCCGGCAAGATGCACGCCTGCGGCCATGACGGGCACACGGCGATCCTGCTGTGTGCCGCCAGGTACCTGTCCGAGTCCGTTAATTTCAATGGCACGCTCAACCTGATCTTCCAGCCGGCCGAGGAGAACGAAGGCGGTGCGCTGCGCATGCTGGACGATGGGCTGTTCGAGCAATTCCCCTGCGACGAAATCTATGCGCTGCACAATTCCCCGGGGCTGCCGGTCGGCCAGATCGGGGTCATCGCCGGCCCTGCCATGGCCTCGTTCGACCGCGCCACGGTCACGCTGCGCGGCCGCGGCGCCCATGGCGCCATGCCTCATCATGGCATCGACGCCATGCAGTGCGCCGCCAGCATCGTGCTTGGACTGCAATCGATCGTCAGCCGCGAGATCGATGCGCTCAAGTCCGCGGTCATTACCGTAGGCTCCATCCAGGCTGGCACCACCTACAACGTCGTGCCCGACAGCGCAACGATCAAGATCGGCGTGCGCACGCTGGACCCGCAGGTGCGTACGCTGGTCGAAGCGCGCATCAGCGAATTTGTCGCCGCACAGGCCCAGAGCTTCCGGCTGCAATCCGAGGTCATCTACGAACGCAAGTACCCGGTACTGGTCAACCACGACGCGCAGACCGAGCGCGCGCGCCAGGCCGCGATCCGGCTGGTGGGCGCGGACAACGTGGTCGAGCGCCCGCCGGTGATGGGCAGCGAAGACTTCGCCTACATGCTGGAGCACCGGCCCGGTGCCTACATCCGGCTCGGCAACGGCCTGGGCGAGGATGGTGGTTGCATGGTCCACAACCCCCTGTACGACTTCAATGACAAGGCCCTGCCTGTCGGCGCCGCATTCTGGGCGCACCTGACGCAAAGCTATCTGGTTTGAACAACAATTCTTCGGGGACATCCACCATGGCTTCACTGAACCGCCGCCGCTTCCTTCAATATGCCGGTGTTTCCGCCGGCACCTCCGTGCTGGCCAGCCTGCCGGCCTTTGCCGCAGACAACTTCCCCGCCAAGTCGCTGTCCCTGGTGGTCCCCTACCCGGCCGGCGGTGCCAGCGACACTTCGGCGCGCATCTTCGGGGAATCCATCAGCAAGAGCGTCGGGCAGCAGGTGGTCGTCGAGAACTACGGCGGCGGCACCGGGCTGATCGGCGCCAACAAGGTGCTGGGCGCACCGGCCGATGGCTACACCTTCTTCCACGGCTCGATCAACGAGGTCTTCCTGGCTCCCATGCTCAACCCGGCGGCGCGCTACAAGCCGCAGGACTTCCAGCTGGCCGCGCCCATCAGCGACGCCAACATCGTGCTGATGGTCAGGAACGGCATTGCCGTGGATACCCTGGACAATTTCCTGGACTATGCGAAGAAAAGCAAGGGGAAACCGCTGACCTACGCCACGGTCGGCATCGACTCCATCTATCACCTCATGGGCGATGCGCTGGCTGCCCGGCTCGGCGTGCCCTTCCTGCACGTGCCGTACAAGGGCGGCGCTCCAGCGCTGCAAGGCCTTGCCGGCGGGGAGGTCGACTTTGCCATCCTGCCCTACCAATCCAGTTTCGACAGCATGCAGCAACAGGGCCGGCTGAAGGTGCTGAGCAGCTTCGCCAAGGCCCTGCCCCCGGCGCTCAAGCATATTCCGCTGATCTCGCAAAGCCGGCTGGTGCCCGACTTCGAGTACTCGATCGGCGGCGGCTACTTCGTCAGGCAGGGCACGCCCGCTAGCCGGGTGGCAGTGCTGCGCAAGGCGATTGGCGAAGCCCTGGCCAAGCCCGAGATCCGGGCCAAGCTCGAAGCCGAGGGACGTACGGTCGCACAGCCGATCAACAGCCAGGAGCAGGCGAATCAGGTCTTCGACCAGTACCTGGGACGTGTCACGCAACTGATCCGGAACGTGGGCCGCAAGACCAACGCGTCCTGAAGTCATGTCGCAGCGCGCGCCTTAGCTGGCCGGCCAGGCTGCCTTGGGTGACACACCCGGGGCAAGCCGTTCCGCCAGGAAGGCCTGCATTGCCGCCCAGGACCGGCGGTCCGCCGCCGCATCATAGGCAATGCCACGATCCGGAAGATTCGCCCCCTCGAACGTGAATGCATGCAGGGCATGGCCATAGGCATGCAGCTGCCAGTCGGCGCCGGCGCCGGTCAGCTCCCCTGCAATGCCGAGAACATCGTTCGGCGGCGCGACCGGGTCTTCCCAACCATGCAGGAGCAGGATGCTGGAAGTAATGGGTGCTTGCGGGCCGATCCGCGGCGGTTGAAGCACCCCGTGGAAGCTGACGGTAGCCAGCAGGTTCGGCGGGGCCGCGCGCGCCAGGTCCAGGGCGCACAGGCCGCCGAAGCAATACCCAAGCGCAGCCATCCGCTTCGCATCGACCCCGGGAAACGTGGTGGCCGCATCGAACCCGGCCAGCAGGCGCCGGCGCAACAAGCGGCGATCGGCCATCATCGGGCCCATGAGATGCGCGTTGTCTCCCAGCTCGTCACCACGGACGCCCTTGCCGTACACGTCTGCGGCAAAGCAGATGTAGCCCAATGCCGCAAGCCGGTCGGCGCAGCAGCGCATCGCGGCGTTGAGTCCGCTCCATTCGTGGGCCAGCAGCACGCACGGCGTGCGTTGGGCCAGCCCGGCGGGCCGCGCTACATACCCTTCGAAGACAGTCGTGCCATCCGTGTATTCGACCAACGATTGTTCCAGCGGCAGATTCCCAGCGTCCATAGCATTCTCCTTTTGAGCCGCCAGCATGCGGCAGGCGGGGAACGCTGTATTGAACGTTTGGGACGCCAGGTGTTGCGTCGTCAGAGATAGAAGGCCGGGGCATCGTCTGGCAGGCGTCCGAAGTACTCGGCGAGCGGCGATGGCCCGTTGCGCGCATAGTCGCCCGGCGTCTGGGCCAGGCGCCGCCGCCAGCTCCGTATCTGATGTGGCTGATCGCTATAGCCTGACAGCGCGTCGCCCGCGCCGCGCTGCACCGCCTGGATGCTGGACTGCAGTCGCTCCAGGTCCATCAACTGCTTGGGGCCAACGCCAAGGTGCCGCTCGAACCAGCGGTTCAGCTGGCGCCGGTTGACGGCGGTCAGGCTGGCGACTTCCTGCACTTGCCGTCCCTGGCGCAGCAGCGCATGCGCCGCCCTGATCGTCGCCAGTTCCGCAGCCGGCCGGATAGCCGTCATGCGTCGCAGCAACCACGCGTCCAGCTGGCAGGCAACCCTCGCCGGGGTCCAGGCGGCGCTCAGGTCGGCGCTGAGCGCATGGGTCGCGCCATCGCCAAGGTATCCGGCCAGGTCCAGCAGCTGATCCTTGCAGTCCGGCCCGATGCCGGGGAACAGCCGCGCCAGGCCCGCGCCACTCAGCATCGCCATGACGAAATAGGTGTCCGGCCACGACCGCCATTGCCGGCTGGTCGACTGGAAGCCCAGCAGCGACACCTGCGGCACGGTCGGGCCGCCCTCCATCGCGTTCGGGCGTCCGAAGTTGATCGAGAGCACCGCCCCCGGGTACGGGCAGGTCACGATCCGCCTGCCCGCGTAAACACCCGCCAGGTCCTCGACGAACCAGTAGCCGTTGACGTAGGGCGCCAGGGCGGCGCAAGGAGCAATCACCTGGAACATAGCGGACGTGTCGTGGCATGCGCCGGAAACAGGACAGCCGTACCTTTATCACAAAGCGTCGACTAGCGCCGGTGGTCGAACCGCCGCGCCAGCCGTTCACCGGCAAACTGCACCAGCGTGACCAGCGTCACCAGGATCGCGATCACATGGAACATCACGGCGGTCTCGTAGCGTTCGTAGCCATAGCGGATCGCCAGATCACCCAGCCCGCCGGCGCCGACCGCGCCCGCCATCGCCGACGAACCGATCATGGCGATCACGGTCACGGTGGCGCCGCCGATGATCGCGGGCATCGCCTCCGGCAGCAGCACGTGGCGCACGATATGCCAGCGGCGGCATCCCATGGCTCGGGCCGCCTCGACAAGCCCCGGGTCGATCTCATTGAGTGCAACCTGCGAGATGCGCGCGAAGAACGGTATCAGGTGGGCGCTCAGCGGCACCACCGCCGCCCACGTGCCCATGGTGGTGCCGACGATCATGCGCGTCACCGGAAGCATCGCGACCAGCAGGATGATGAAGGGAATCGAGCGGAACATGTTCACCAGCACCGACAAGGTCCGGTGCAGCCGCGGCCGCGGCGCCAGGCCGCCGGGAGCGGTCATGGTGAGCACGAGGGCCAGCACCATGCCGGCGGCGAACACCACGGCGCACGCGCTGGTGGTCATCAGCAGGGTCTCGCCCAGTGCCTTGAAATACTTGTCAGCCATTGGCAGCAGCACGATGTGCAGTCTCCTGTCTGGTTGTGTCCGGCACGGCGGCCATGCGGTGCCGCAATGGCCGCAGCAGCGCGATGGTGGCTTCCGCGTGCGGCTCGGCAAACACCTTCCAGACGGTGCCATGCTCGATGACGTGGCCGTGGTCGAGCACCAGCACGCGGTCGCAGGCTTCACTGATCACCGCCATGTCGTGCGTGATCAGCACCACGGTCAGCCCCAGCCGCTGGTTGATGTCGCGCAGCAGCGCCAGGATCTGTTCAGTGGTCTCCGGGTCCAGCGCGGAAGTGGCCTCATCGCACAGCAGGATCTCGGGCCGGTGCACCAGCGCACGGGCGATGCCCACGCGCTGCTTCTGCCCGCCGGACAGCATCACGGGATAGGCGCGCGCCTTGTCGGTCAGCCCGACCAGGTCCAGCACCTCCATCACACGGACCGCGATCTCGTGGCGCGGCACACCCGCCACGCGCAGCGGCAGCGCGACGTTGTCGAATACGGTCTTGGCCGACAGCAGGTTGAAGTGCTGGAAGATCATGCCGATCCGGCGCCGCAGCGTCACCAGCCCGTTCTCGTCCAGCAGGCCGATATCGGTGCCGTCGATGCGGACGTGGCCGGTGTCGGGACGCTCCAGCATGTTGATGGTACGCAACAGCGTCGACTTGCCGGCGCCGCTGCGGCCGATGATGCCGAAGCGCTCGCCGCGGCCAATGGTGAAGGAAATATCGGCCAGCGCGGGGGCGCCTGCCCCCGCGTAGGTCTTGCCGATCCCCGCGAACACGATATGCGGCGCGGACTCGCGCAACGGTAGGACAGCGTGCATGCTGGCTCGTCAGAAGGCAGGGATCACGGAACCCTGGTATTTGGTCTGGATGAACTTGCGCACCTCGTCGGACTGATAGGCCTTGACCAGCCGCGCGACCCACGGCGCGCCCTTGTCCTTCTCGCGCACGGCAATCACGTTCACGTACGGGTTGTGCTCCCTCTTTTCCACCGCGATGCCGTCGCGCGTGGCGATCAGGCCGGCCTGGTACGCAAAGGTATTGACGATGGCGGCCGCATCGACGTCTGGCAGCGCGCGCGGCAGCACCACCGAGGCGCTTTCCACGAACTCCAGCTTCCTCGGGTTGGCCGTGATGTCGGCCAGCGACGCCGTGCCGGTATAGGGATCGAAACCATCCTTGAGCTTGACCAGCCCGTGGTCGCGCAGGATCACCAGCGCGCGCGTCTGGTTGCTCGGGTCGTTCGGGATGCCGATGCGCGCGCCGTTGGGCAGCGCCTCCAGCGACTTGACTTTGCGCGAATAGAACGCGATCGGCGAGATCAGCGTATCGCCGACATTGACGATCTTGTAGCCCCGCTGCCGGACCTGGTCGCGCAGGAACGGGATGTGCTGGAAGGCATTGGCATCGAGGTCGCCATTGTTGAGGGCCTCGTTGGGGCTGGCGGTGCCGGTGATGACGATGGTCTGCACCTTCAGCCCCTGCTTGTCGGCGACGCGCGTCACCAGTTCCCAGATCTCTTCGTCGACCCCGCCGCGCACGCCGACCTTGAGTGGCCGGTCGCTGGCTTGCGCGTGGGCGTTGCCGATGGAGAGCGTGGCAAGCGCCGTCAGCGCGGCGAGTGCGAGGGTGGCAAGGAAAGGGCGTCGTGTCATGGCAGGTGGGCAGTGATAAGGAAGGACCAGTCTAAGAAACGCCCGTTGCCCAGTCCACGAAGGAATACGACGTAGCAAATGCGGACTTCTGCTTACGCCGCAGCCTGCGCCGGTACCCGTCCCGCGGGCCGTTCGCGGCCCAGGTGCGAGCGCAGCGTGGTACCCGCGTACGCAGTGCGGAAAATGCCGCGCCGCTGCAGGATCGGCACCACGCCATCGACGAAGGCCTGCAGCCCGTCGGGCAGCGCATCGGGCATCAGGTTGAAGCCGTCCGCGGCACCATGGCGGAACCAGTGTTCGATATCGTCGGCCACCTGCTCCGGCGTGCCCACGATCACGCGGTGGCCGCCGCCGCCCGCCAGCTCGCGGATCAGCGCCCGCACCGTCAGGTTCTGGCGCTGCGCCACCGCCACGGTGGCGCGGAAGAAGGTGTGGTTGCCGTTGGCCGGCAGCGCCAGGTCATCTGGCAGCGGCGCGTCCAGGCTCAGCCGTTCCACCGGGATGCCTAGTGTGCCGGCCAGCCGCACCAGGCTGTAGTCCCACGGAATCAGGTCGACCAGCTCGTCGCGGCGCTGCCGCGCCTGCGCCTCGGTGGCGCCGATGATGGTGGTCAGCCCCGGCAACACCTTGACCGCGTGCGGGCCGCGGCCCAGCGCTTCGGCACGTGCGTTGATCTCGCGCTTGTAGGCCAGCGACTCCTCGAACGACTGCGACGCGGAGAACACCGCCTCGGCATGCCGCGCGGCCAGCTCGCGCCCGTCGCTGGAGCCGCCGGCCTGGAACAGCACCGGATGGCCCTGCGGCGGCCGCGGCAGGTTCAGCGGGCCCTGCACGTCGAAGAAGGTGCCATGGTGCGCCACCGGCTGCAGCCTGGCGGTATCGACAAAGCGCCCGTCGTGCTTGTCGCCGATCAGGGCATCATCTTCCCAGCTGTCCCACAGCGCCTTGACAAGATCCGTGAACTCGTCGGCACGCGCATAGCGCTGTCCGTGGTCCGGCGGCGCGGCGCGGCCGAAGTTGCGTGCCGAGCCGGCATCCGCCGTGGTCACCACGTTCCAGCCCGCGCGGCCGCCACTGACATGGTCCAGCGTGGCAAAGCGCCGCGCGATGTTATAGGGCTCGTTGTAGCTGGTGGAGGCCGTGGCCACCAGTCCGATATGGGTAGTCGCCGCGGCGACGCAGGCCAGCAGCAGGGTCGGCTCCAGCGCCGTGATCGGCCGGAAATGGATCTGGTCGGCAATCGACGCATTGTCGGCCAGGAAGATCGCGTCAAACTTCCCCGCTTCAGCGATGCGTGCCAGGCGGATGTAGTGCTGCACGTCCACGAACGCACGCGGGTCGCTGGCGGGCAGGCGCCACGCCGACGGCACGAAGCCGGAATGGAGCGCGTTGATATTCAGGTGCAGCTGGCGCTGCGGTGAGCTTGTTGTCATCGTTCGCCTCCGGCGGCTCAGAACACCCGGCCTTCGGCCAGGTGCGTGGTGTCGCCGTTCAGGTGGTAGGCGCCGACCACGCGCGCCTTGTGCAGCAGCGGGTTGTGGCTGAAGATCGTGCGCAGGTTGCGCCAGTGCCGGTCGAAGTTGTGCTGCCTGGCGGTGGCCGAGGCGCCGCCGGCCTCGAACATGCGCTCGGCCACGTGCAGCGCCAGCTTGCTGACCACCAGCTGGGTCTGCGCGGTGGCCAGCGCGCCGGCCAGGACCAGCGCTTCGGCGTCTTCGGAGCGTGCCAGCAGCGCATCGGCCGAGCGGTCCAGTGCGCGCGCATTCTCACGCACGAGTGCGTCGATGGCATGGCTGTGCGCGGCCAGGTCGCCGATCACCTGCTGGATGAAATGGTCTTCGCGTGCCGAGGATGCCGGGCTGTGCAGCACCGGACGGCCATGCTCGCGCACATAGCGCAAGGCATCGGCCCAGGCATTGCGCACGATCCCCGCCGCCACCGCCACCAGGTGCAGCTGGCGCAGCGCGCCGCAGTGACGACCGACCAGCGTGCTGTTGGCGCGCCGCGTCACTTCATCGGCGAGCACCTGCACATCGTCCAGCACCAGGCTGCCGCTGGCGGTCATGCGCTGGCCCATGCCGTCCCAGTCGTCAACGACGTTGAAGCCGGGGCGATCGGTCGGGATGATGATCGAGGCATCGGCGCCATCGGCATCCTTTACATTGATGCGGGCGTAGTCGGCAAAGGCTGTGCCGGTGGAGTAATACTTCTTGCCGCTCAGGCGGTAGTGCCCGCCGTCGCGCCGCAGCGCCGTGCTGATTTCACCGGGACGCGACGTGCCGCGTTCGGTGGAGGCACCGCCGAAGATCGCGCCCCCGACAATGCGCTGCACCTGCAGGTCATTGAACGCCGAGCGCGGCGCCAGGCGCAGCGACTCGGTCTGGTCGAAGTGGATGCGCAGCGCGTGCGCGACGTTCGATTCCTCCGCGGCAAGCGCGGCAATGACCTCGAACAGGTCGGCCAGCGAGCCGCCCAAGCCACCCTGCTCCACCGGGAGCCGGAGCACGCCAAGCCCGGACTCGCGAAACAGCGCGAAGGCCTCATAGGGCAGCAGCCGCCGTGCCTCGCGGGCGGCCGCGTCGACGCCAATCTTCCGCGCCAGCGCCGGCACGGCGTCCAGCGCGGCGCGCAGCGCGTGCCGCGCATCGAAGTCCAACGGGGCATTCATAAAGGATTCCTTCCTTGCGGATGAGCAGGCTCACAAGATAGGGAACCCTGCATCACACGGGAACGAATGAATGCCTATATCGTTATCTACCCAATGGACTTCAGCCGACTCCGGAATAAGTGCCACTAAGTGCACTCGACTGAAATTGTAGAGATCGCTACAGAGTTGATCCACACTCTACAAGCACTTAGTATCGGCCCATGGAACCAGCTCCGGAACTGTGGACCCTCCTCGTCATCAGCCTGCCAACCAAGTGCGCCACTGCCCGGATGCGCATCTGGCGGGCCCTCAAGGCACTAGGCTGCGCTGCACTGCGCGACGGCGCCTATCTGTTGCCGACGCCAAGCGCGCAAAGCGCTCAACTACGTGACCTGGCCGATGAAGCCATCCAGGAAGGCGGCCAGGCCTGGCTGCTGAATGTGCGCGCGCATGATCCGGCGGAGGCTCACGCCTACCGGACCCTGTTTGACCGCACGACCGACTACGCCGTCTGGCTGGCCTCCCTCTCCGAAGACCGCAAGAACTTGTCCGGCCAGGACGAAGCCGGGATCGCCCGCCTTCTGCGCCGGCACGGCCGTGCCTTTGATGCCATCGCCGGGACCGATTTCTTCCCCAATGACGCATCGGTCAACGCCTCCTTGCAATGGCGGGACTTCACCAGTGCGATCGAAACCCTGCGTTCGCCAGGCGAGCCCCAGCCTGCAAGCGGCGGCATCCCGCGCCGGGATCCTGCCCAATACCAGGGGCGCGATTGGGCAACGCGGCGCCACCTTTGGGTGGACCGGGTCGCCAGCGCGTGGCTGATCCAGCGTTTTATCGACCCCCATGCGCGCTTCCTGTGGCTGGAGCATCCCGCGGACTGCCCGCATGACGCGCTGGGTTTCGACTTCGACGGCGCCGCCTTCACGCATGTGGGCGACAAGGTTTCATTCGAGGTGCTGCTGGCCAGCTTCGGGCTGGACGCCGACCGCGGGCTGGCCCGCCTGGCCAACATGGTCCACGCCCTGGATATCGGCGGGGCCCAGGCGCCGGAAGCCAGCGGCTTCGAAGCTGTGCTTGCCGGCGCGCGCGAGCGCCTGGCGGATGACGACGCGCTGCTGGCCGAAATCGGCCGTACCCTCGATTCTCTTTATGTGCATTTTTCCGGAAAGCGATAGCACCATGCCCCTGAGGTCCACGACGTGAGCAACGTCTCGCAGGCCCCAACCCCTAAGGCCGCGCTCACGGAACGGCCGCGCTACACCCTCTGGCAGCTGGTCGGCTACATGCTGCGCCTGGGTACGCTCGGCTTCGGCGGTCCGGTGGCGCTGGCTGGCTATATGCATCGCGACCTGGTGGACCGGCGCCAGTGGATCACCGACGCCGACTACAAGGAGGGGCTGGCCCTGGCACAGCTGGCACCCGGCCCGCTGGCCGCGCAGCTGGCCATCTACCTGGGCTATGTCCACTACCGCATCGCGGGCGCGACGCTGGTCGGGATCGCGTTCGTGCTGCCGTCATTCCTGATGGTGCTGGCGCTGGGCTGGGCCTATGTGCGCTTTGGCGGCCTGACGTGGATGCAGTCCGTGTTCTACGGCGTCGGGGCCGCGGTGATCGGCATCATTGCGATCAGTGCGTACAAGCTCACGACCAAGAGCGTGGGCAAAGACCGCCTGTTGTGGGCGATCTACCTGGTGCTTGCCGCGGTCACGGTGGTCACCGAATCCGAAATCGCGTGGATGTTCCTCGCGGCCGGGCTGCTGGTGTGGTTCTGGCGCGCCCCGCCGAAATGGCTGCGCCAGGGCGGCCTGCATGCGGCCGCGGCGACACAGCTGCCCCTGGCCGGGGGCGTGGCTGGCACCATTGACTGGCCCCTGTTGGCACAGATCGCCGTGTTCTTTGCCAAGGCGGGCGCATTCGTGTTCGGCTCGGGGCTGGCCATTGTGCCGTTCCTGTACGGCGGCGTGGTCACCGACTTCCACTGGCTCAATGAAAAGCAGTTCGTCGATGCCGTGGCGGTGGCCATGATCACGCCCGGCCCCGTGGTGATCACCGTCGGCTTTATCGGCTACCTGGTGGCCGGCTTGCCCGGCGCGTCGGTTGCGGCGCTGGCCACCTTCCTGCCGTGCTACCTGTTCACCGTCCTGCCGGCCCCCTACTTCAAGAAATACGGCAAGCTGCCCGCCATCCTGGCCTTTGTCGATGGCGTGACCGCTGCCGCGGTGGGGGCCATCACCGGCGCCGTGATCGTGCTGGCCAGGCGTTCGATCGTGGATGTGCCGACGGTACTGCTGGCGCTTTGCACAGTGGCGCTGCTGCTCAGGTTCAGGAAGCTGCCCGAACCCGTGATCGTGGCCGGCGCGGCGCTGATCGGCCTGGTGATCTATCCGCTCATGCATCATTGACGGGAGCGCCGCGCCGGGTCCATGAAATCGCTTTGCGAGCTTGGGCGCACAACCGGCCCACTGCCCTGGTGGCCGAAGCCACTTGCGATGGACGGCTTTGGGGAATCTAATCCGACGGAGAGGCGTCCCGAGGAGGGTCCCATCGCGCAATGCACAAAATGCGGATCTGAGAACCCCGTGGGCGCCAATTCTTGCCAAACGCCATGCCAGCCTCCCACTCAGGAACCACCGGCTTCCCCACGATCCTGTTTGGCGCTTTCGATCGCCACAACTTCGGCGACTTGCTGCTGCCGCATGTGATGCGAAGCCTGATCGGGCCGGCCAACCCGTTCTACGGGGGCCTGGCCGAGCGCAACCTGAGAATCCATGGCGGCCATCGGGTCCACACCCTGGCGCGGCTTGCAGCCAGCGTGGGCGACAGCGCCGTCGATGTCATCCATGTGGGTGGCGAAACCCTGACCTGCTCGCTCTGGGAGGCGGCCGTGATGCTGCAGCCTCCCGGGCAGGCCCGGGCAGTAGTGGCAATGCTCGATGCCCGGCCGCACGAGCGGACGGTCTGGGCCCAGGCGCAGCTGGGCATACGGGACCTTGTCCCCTACCTGTTGCCGGCCGGCATCTTTGCCAACGTCCGGCGTGTCATTGTCCACGCCGTCGGCGGCATTGAACTTGGATCGGTTGAGCCTGCCATGCGGGCCGAGGTGGTGGCCAAGCTCGGGGCCGCCACCAGCGTCGGGGTACGAGACCATCAGACCCGGGCCATGCTCGCGGAGAACGGCATTGCCTGCCGCCTGGAGCCCGATCCGGCCGTGCTGGTGGCCGAGTTGTTCGGCCCCTGCATCCGCCGGCGCGCCCGCCAGGGCGAGTGCGCCCGCATCGTGTCAGGGTTCTCGGGGGGATACCTGGCCGTGCAGTTCAGCGCGGATTTTGGCGACGACGATACCCTTTCACAGCTGGCGGCCCAGCTCGAACGTATCGCCCGGGCCAGGGCCCTGGGCATGGTGCTGTTTCGCGCCGGCGCCGCGCCCTGGCACGACGACCTGGCTTGCTACCAGCGCCTGGCGGCACGGCTGCGCGGCACGCCTGTGGTCCTGTTCGAATCGCTCAATCTGTGGGATATCTGTGCGCTGATTGCGCACAGCCAGGGCTTTGTCGGCAGCAGCCTGCACGGCGGCATTGTCGCCGGCGCCTTTTTCCTGCCACGGCTTGGCCTGCTCCGGCCCGCACAACCTCCTGGCACCAGCAAGCAGGTCGCCTTTGCCGCGGCCTGGGGCGCGGCCGGGGCGCCGGCCGCGGTGATCGTTCAGGATCTTGCGGACGGCCTGGACGAAGCGATGGCAACCCGGACCGCGCAGCGCAGGGAACTGGCCTGGGAATGGGCCAAGGCATGCAGGAGCGCATTCCAGCTGGTTCAGGAGAACTAGCGCGATCGAAGTGCCCGCCCGAGACGCAAGTCCCCGGTACGAAAAAGCGGGCTTCCGAAGAAGCCCGCCCGGTTTGCCGCTAGACGCCTGTATATCGGCCGGTCAGGCTGGAACCTGCGTCCCCGCCGCCGCCGTCTCCTTCGAGAAAAGACTCCTGGAAGTCGCTACATGGCTGGCCAGCACCGGCCGCAAGACCATGATCGCCAGGAAGGCCGCGCTCAGGTCCATGGCCGCCACCGTGTAGAGGACCGTCGACCAGGTGCCGCTCGCCTCCATCATCAGGTTGCCGACCGGCACGAACAGTGCGCCGATGCCCTTGGCCGTGTAGAGCACGCCATAGATCTTGCCGATGTGCTTGGTGCCGAAGGCATCGCCGGCCAGTGCCGAGAACAGCGAGTAGACCTCGCCCCAGGCCAGGAACACCACGCCCGACAGGATCAGGAAGGCGTACGGGTTGCTGCCGAAGTAGCCGAGCGCGATGATGCCAAGGCCTTCCAGGGTGAAGGCGATGACCATGGTCTTCTCACGGCCGATGTTGTCCGAGATCCAGCCGAACAACGGACGCGAGATGCCGTTCATGATCCGGTCCAGCATCAGCGCGAGCGGCAGTGCGGCCATCACGAAGAAGTGCAGGTCGACCTTGAACTCCTTCACACCCAGGTCCTTGGCGATGACGCCAAGCTGGGCCACGGCCATCATGCCGCCGGTGACGACCAGGATGAACATCACAAACATCAGCCAGAACAGCTTGGTGGACATCGCTTCCTTGAGCGTGTAGTCGCGCGTGGCCTGGACCAGCTTCTGCGATGCCTTCACCTCGCTACCCTTCGGTGCGCGCAGGAACCACGCCGCGACAAAGGCGAGTCCGCCCTGCAGCAGGCCGAAGAACAGGAAGGTGTGCTGGAAGCCCTGCGACTCGATCATGGCCGCGATGGGCAGGATGGTTGCCGCGGAACCGGCGCCGTAACCGCCCGCGGTCAGGCCCACCGCAAGGCCACGGCGGTCCGGGAACCACTTGAGCGCGTTGTTGATGCAGGTGGCGTAGATCGAGCCCACGCCAAGGCCGCCAACGGCTGCGCCGACGTAGAAGCCCATCAGGGTGGTGGCCTGGGAGTTGATGCACCACGCCGCGCCGATGAAGACCGCGCCGAAGGCGACCATCATGCGCGGGCCGAACTTGTCGATGAAGTAGCCTTCGATCGGCGCCAGCCAGGTCTGCACAAGGACGAAGACGGTGAAGGCGATCTGGATGCTGGCGCGCGACCAGCCGTAGGTACTCTGGATTTCAGGGACGAAAAGGGTCCAGGCGTATTGAATATTGGCGGTGGCGATCATGCAGATCACACCGACGATCAATTGCAGCCAGCGTGTGCCTTCCGGGACCTGGCGATTAGCGCCCAGCGCTGCGGACGGATTACTCATTTGCGCGCTCCTTGAATCATTTGGCCATTCAGTTGCGGGGGTGCGGGCGGGTATGCGGACGCACTGCGCCTCAGCATAAGGGTGGCTGCTGGCATTTCATGTCTCCTGTGTCATTGGCATTTATTTGCCTCTTATTCCGACGCCGACCTGAGGTCTCCGCCCTCACCTCTCTCAAGTTCGGAGTGGCGATGGAATACACAGTATGTGATATATCAGGTAAGTCAAGGGAAAGGCATGGCAGGGTTTTCACTGAATTTATGATTGCGAAGGATGGGTTCCGGATATTCACGCTGAAAATGCATCATCGCCCCTGGAAGGAGGCCCGGCCGGGCACCGCCGGATAACCATGAAACCCTTTACCGGAGCCACTTCCGGGCGCGTCGCCGCCGATAGATGAGGGTTCGTTTTGAATGGATGAGGAAAACGACTTAAATCCCATCATTACAAATTTGTCATACCCGGAAGCCGTCCGTTCCGGCCAGAACAGCATGATTACGAAAATGTCATGATTACAGAAATGTCATGATTTTGACCGCACCGAATGATGAACGAAATAAATCAGAGCGATTAATACGGCATAAAACCGCACCGGCGCGCCAAAAAAAATGCCCGCAGGCAAGCCTGGCGGGCGTAGGCATGATGCGTGACATCAGCCGCAGCATGTAGATGCAGTTATAGGCGATTATTCGGGCCAGACAAATAAATAAAAACGCTTAGCGCGGGGTGGCGGTCAGGGATTCTCGAAAACCCTGAGGGATTTACCGAAAAACCCTGAGCGCGATTTGGCGAGATTCAGCAGATGGCAACTTGTCATGATGGATTTCGATTTGCTGGCCAGATGCGCTGCTGCCCGGGTCGGCAGGCAAGCACTGTAGACAAGATCATCCAGGCTGCCCATGAAAGTAGATGAAACGGTAAGTACTGTAGAACTCCTGGAAGCCCGGCGGCCAGGTTGCCCATCCATTGCTATAGATAGAATGGAAAGCAGCAGGCATAGAAGTAGATCTTTTGGTAAGTTCTGTAGAAACTCTGGTAAGCTCCCGAGCAAACCGGCATCCGGAAATTGCGACCATCTATGTCTCATGCGCCACTTGGCTACGACGCGCTTATCCGCAAGTTCGGGCTGCGCGTGCCGCCGCTGCGCTCGACGTCCGCCCTTGCCGACAAGACCGGGGTCCTCAGCACGCACACCGGACCGGACGGCACCACGCGCACCGTGTACCCAAGGAACCGCTACCGCGGCGGCGATACGACCGTGGACCACCTGACTTTCGCGCTGAAGAAGGAGCAGCTCGACCTGACCGTGCTGGCGGCGCTGTTCGAACATGCGCCAGCGGTGCAGGCCGTACGGGAGTGGCTGGCGGCCACCCCGACCTCGCGCTATGCGAGGCTGAGCGCGTTCTATGCCAAATGGCTTGCCGGAGCGCAATTCGACTACAAGCTGCCGGCCGGGGCGCCCAGGGTACTGGCGCTGGACGAGAGCCGGTACCTGACCGGCCCGGCAACGCCGGACCTGCAGTTCGGCATCCAGAACAACCACCTCGGCCCGGCCGCGTTTTGCCCCCTGGTGCGCCGCACCGAGAAGCTGGCGCAGTACATTGCCGCCGACCTCCCCGGCCGCGTGGCCGCGGCCATCAAGCGGCTCGAGCCAGAGTTGCTGGCGCGCGCGGTGGACTACCTCTACCTCGCGGAGACACGATCGACCTACTCCATCGAGCACGAGATCCCCGATAACCAGCGGGTTGCCAAGTTCAGGCGGCTGCTGGAATATGCCGGCAATCCCGCGCCGTTGACCGAAGCCCAGCTGTGCGAGTGGCAGAACGAAATCATCTCGGGGCTGCGCGCCGAATTCTCCTACCGCGACAAGCAGAACTGGCTGTCCCGCGGCGGGCGCATGCGCAACATCGCTGACTATATTCCCCCGCCGCCCGGGCAGCTTGGCGCGATGATGGACGGGATTGCCGCGGTCGCGGGCCTGGTCGAGGCACAGGCGGCGAACCCCATCGTGGCCGCGGCGTGCGTATCGTTTGGCTTTGTCTTCGCCCACCCGTTCTACGACGGCAACGGCCGGCTCCATCGATTCCTCATCCACCATTTGCTGCGCCAGGCCGGTGTCACGCCAGATGGCGTCGTGCTGCCGGTGTCGGCACGGATGCTCAAGCAGATCGATACCTATGCCGCGCTGCTGAAGTCCTATTCCGCCCCGCGGACGGCCCTGCTCAACTACGCGCTGGATTCGGACAGCGACACGATCCTGATCAAGTCGCCACAGCCCGGCTGGCTTTACGCATCCTTTGATGCAACAGCGCTGTGCGAATTCGTCTTCGAATGCATCGAGCAGTGCGTCGAGCAGGACCTTGCGCAGGAGATCCAGTACCTGCGCGCTTACGATGCCAGCGTCGCACGCCTGGAAAGCTGGCTCGACCTGCGCCAGTCACGCCTGTCGAACCTGATCGACCTGATCGTCCAGAACCACGGCGAGCTGTCCAGGCGCAAGCGCAAGCTGTTCGAAGACATCACGGACGACGAGCTCGCCCGCATTGAAGCCGTCGTGCGCGACGAATTCACGGAATACCTCGAGCTCAACGGCAGCCGCTGAAGCGGCGGCACAGCATTGGCACTGCCCGGTGCCGCCACCATGGGGCGGCACCGGCGCCACTATGTATCGCTTTGTATCCCGGGCCACGGCAGACATGAAAGCTTGCACGGATGCCGGGAAGCGGAAACAACCCGGATACGTGCGGACGGTGGAATGCGTCTATCGCCAACACCGGGAGTTCTCCGCCATGTCCGTCGTCGCCATCCATCCGCCGCCGCCCTGCCCCTGCTATCGTGCCTGCCACGACACCGCGCACGCCGACGGAAGCCATCCATGATCGACGCCTTCCTTGCCTTTGCCGCCGGCGTGCTGACTATTGCCTCGCCCTGTGTGCTGCCGGTGCTGCCCATGCTGCTGGCCGGCTCGGTGGGCGAATCCGGCCGGCTGCGCCCGCTGGCGATAGCGCTTGGCTTCGTCAGCGCGTTTTCCGCGCTGGGCATAGTCTTTGGCGCACTGTCCAGCGCCTTCAGCGAAGCCCCAGGCGTGGCGCGCAACGCGGCCATCCTGTTGCTGCTGGGTGCCGGCCTGGCACGGCTCTGGCCGGCGGGCTTCGAGCGCCTGGCGGCCCCGTTAGCCGGCGTGGTCGACCGCCTGGCGGGCGCCGGCGGCCGGACCGGCACCGGCGTGGCCGGCGGCTTTGTGCTGGGCATGACGCTGGGCGCGGTGTGGACCCCGTGCGCCGGGCCGGTGCTGGCGTCGATCCTCGCGCTGGTGGCCAAGGCGCAAGACCTGCATCGCGCCGCCGGCCTGCTGGCGCTGTTCGCGGCTGGCGCGGCCATCCCGATGCTGGGCATTGCCTATGGCGGCCAGTTCGCCACCACTCACGTGCGCCGGCTGGCGCGTCACACGCACCGGCTGCAGCAAGGCTTCGGCGTGCTGGTGGTGGCGACCGCCATCGCCATGTACTTCCAGTACGACACCCTTGCCGTCGCCTGGCTGACCTCCCTTTTCCCTGCCTCCCAACCTGGAGCCTGAACCATGCATCGCTTGCTTCGTACCCTGCTTGCCACTACCGCCATCGTCGCCGCCCAGCATGCCGCCGCCGCCCCTGCCGACTATGGCAAGGCGCCGGAATTCACCGGCATCGACAAGTGGCTCAACTCTGAACCGCTGACCGTTGCCGGGCTGCGCGGCAAGGTCGTGCTGGTCGATTTCTGGACCTATAGCTGCATCAACTGCATCAACACGCTGCCCCATGTGCGTCAGTGGTACGACAAATACCGCGACAAGGGCCTGGTCGTGGTCGGCGTCCACACCCCGGAGTTCCCCTTCGAGAAGTCCACCGCCAACGTGCAGGCAGCGCTCAAGCGCTTCGATATCCGCTACCCGGTAGCGCAGGACAACGCCTATGCCACCTGGAACGCCTGGCGCAACCAGTACTGGCCGGCGCTCTACCTGGTCGACGCCAACGGCACCGTGGTCTACAAGCATTTTGGCGAAGGGAATTACGCCCAGACCGAAGCGGCCATTCAGAAGGCGCTGGGCAAGAACAAGTAAGCCTGCCATATCGCTTACAAGCGACCATTGAGCGCGAATGGCGAACGAGCCTGCCGCGCGCTGGGCCGTGCTCTCCGGCACGGCCCAGGCCTTGGAGCCTGTTCTCGCTTCCAAGACACATCCGAGCCGGTTCCCCGGCACACCTTACGAAAATTCAGATTCCCCAATCTCTAGTTAATAGGAATCATTCCGATTATAATTCGCGGGGTTTTCAAAAGCACATTAAACACATCACTACGTTCGCCTGACCATAACCATGCAAACCGCAACGCGCTCAGTCACCCTGGAGGGGCCGGCCGGCCGCTTCCGGGTCCGTCCGCTCGCCCTTCTCATGGCCGCCATCGGCGCGGGCACTCCGCTGCTGTCAGAAGCACAGGAGGTGGCCGCCGGCGCCGCCGTGGCACAAACCGGGACGTCCGGTGCGGGGGCGAAGCAGGAAGGCCCGACCGCTAAGGCCGACGGCGGCGAGCTGAATGCGGTGGAGGTCAGGGTCGACCGGATCAAGAGCGATCTCGTCAGCCCGACGCGCCAGGTGACGGTGCTGGAGCGCGAGGAAATCGAGGAGCTGAAGGTGGGCTCCACCAATCTCGCGACCATGCTGAGCAAGCTGATCCCGGGCATGGCGGACTCCAGCCGCACGGTCACGGACTTCGGCCAGACGCTGCGCGGGCGCGGCACGCTGATCCTGGTGGATGGCATTCCGCTCAACACCAACCGGGATTCGGCGCGCAACCTCGCCACCATCGATTCCAGCAACATCGAGAAGATCGAAGTCATGCGCGGCAGCAGCGCGATCTATGGCGCCGGCGCCAACGGCGGCATTATCGCGATCACCACGCGGCCCGCGGGCGGCGCGCCCAGCGCGGATACCACGGTGACGCTCGGCACCCCGCTGACGCGGCTGAGCAAGGAAGGGCTCAGCGCCAATGTCCAGCAGCATTTTTCAGGCAGCCAGGGGCCGATCGACTACGCGTTCCACCTCGGCGCGCAGCGTATCGGCGGCTCCTACGACGCGCACGGCCACCGCATCGCGCCGGAGCCCAGCCAGGGCGACCTGTTCGATTCCAACGTCTACAACGTCAGCGGCAAGCTGGGCTGGCGCATCGACAGCCAGCAGCGCATCGAACTGAGCGTGAGCCAGTACCAGGCCAAGCAGAACACCGACTACGCCTCCGATCCGTCGGTGGCCAGGCTGACGCCGGGCACCGCCGCGGCGCGGGCGATCAAGGGGCTGCAGCTGGAAAACCAGAACGAACTGCGCAACACCGTGGTCAATCTGGGCTACCAGAACCTGGACCTGCTCGGCAGCACGGTGTCGACGCAGATCTACTACCGCGACTACTTCACCCGCTTCCCCCCGTTCGATGCGCGCGCGGTGGCCACGCGTGGCGGCAATGTGGACCAGGTCAGCCAGAACAGCGACGTGTTCGGCGGGCGCCTGACCATCAGCACCCCGCTGGGTGCCGACAAGAAGACCAAGCTGCTGTGGGGCGCTGACTACAACCAGGAGCGCAGCGACATGCCGCTCGACGTGTTCGATCCGCGCGCCTACGACCAGAGCGGCGGGCTGGTCTTCAACAAGACCGGTTCGCTGACCTACATGCCGCCGCTGACCACCCGCAGCGGCGGGATCTTCGGGCAGCTTCAGCACAAGTTCAACGAGCAGTGGTCGATGGAAGGCGGCGCGCGCTATGAACGCGCCAGCGCCACGTTCGACGACTTCGTGCCGCTGTCGCAATCGCGGGTCAGCAACCCGGTCGCGGTCCAGGGCGGCACCGTCAACTACGGCGCGTGGCTCTTCAATATCGGCGGTGCGTACGCGCCGGTGAAGAACCAGGAGTTCTATGCCTCGTTCGGCCAGGGCTTCCAGTTGCCCGATATCGGCCTGCAGATCCGCAATGCGCGGCCGGGCTTCAATATCAATTCGTCGAGCCTTGAGCCGGTCAAGACCAACAACTATGAAATCGGCTGGCGCGGCGCATTCGGCAATACGATGGCGAGCCTGGCGCTGTTCTACACCACCTCGCAGCTGGGCGACGTGCAGAGCTTCAACAACGGCCTGATCCTGACCCGGACCAAGGAACGCATCGCAGGCGTTGAGGCTTCCGCCGACTACCTGAGCGACAGCGAGACCTGGGGCGCCGGCGGCACGTTCACCTGGATCAACGGCCGCGAGCAGCCGCAAGGCAGCAGCAGCTTCCAGAACATGACGGGCTATCGCATCCCGCCGCTGAAGCTGACCGCCTACGTCCAGTACCGGCCGATCAGCACTTGGAGCAACCGCCTGCAGGTGACCTACTACGGCGGCCGCGACTACCGGCTCAACGACCAGAACAGCTTCGGGCGGCGCGAGGTCAGCAGCTACACCACCGTCGACCTGATCAGCCGCTACCAGGTCAGCAAGAAGGACACGATCACGGTGGGGATCGAGAACCTGTTCAACCGCTACTACTACCCGTTGTACAGCCAGCTGATGCGCAACAGCAATAACACCAGCCGCCTGCCGGCTGCGGGCATCACGCTGACCGCGATGTACCAGCACCGCTGGTAAGGCTGCCGCCGGACGGCGCTGGCCTGGTCCCTTGACCGGCCGCGCCGTTTGCGCCGGGTTGGCGCAACGGCCGCGGAAGCGGCACGCCGGCGCACGGCGCCTCTCCCCGCTCCTATATCCTCCTGCGCAAGGGAGTTGATACAGATTGTATGCAATTTTTGTATCACGGAGTGCTTATCCCTGCTATTCTTGCTCCCCGGTTGCGGCCTGGAATTGGATCCAGGCCACGCTCGCGGCAGGCGGTCTCCGCCTGCCCGTCAGCGCGCAATGACAGGGCCCGGGGGCAGCCCCTTCCCCGGCGCCAGAAGAACAAGACAGTCCGGAAACCTATCCGGCCAGACAACAGGAGACATGAATGGCGCCCTTGCTATTCAAGGTGGAAGACCGCCCCCCTCGGCTGACGACGTTTTTGCTTGCGCTCCAGCATCTGCTGGCCGCCCTGGGCGGCATCATTGCGGTGCCGCTGGTCATTGGCGGTGCGCTGAAGCTGCCGCCGGACCAGGTCATTGCCCTGGTGAATGCGGCCCTGCTTGGCTCGGGCATCGTCACCATCATCCAGTGCAAGGGCATTGGCCCGGTGGGCATCCGCATGCCATGCGTAATGGGCACCAGCTTCGCCTTTGTCGGCGCGGCCATCAGCGTGGGCGTCGAACACGGCGTGGCTGGCATCCTGGGCTCGGCGCTGGCGGGTTCGCTGGTGATGATCCTGGGCAGCTTCTTCATGCCGGCGATCCGCAAGCTGTTTCCGCATACCGTCACCAGCGTGGTAGTCACCATGATCGGCCTGTCGCTGATTCCGGTGGCCATCGACTGGGCCGCAGGCGGCCAGGGCAGCAGCCGCTATGGCGCACCCGGCAACCTGGCGATTGCCGTCGCGGTGCTGGCGCTGGTGGTCGCGGTGGTGCAGTGGGGCAAGGGCATGCTGTCGGCCTCGGCCATTGTGGTCGGCATTGCCGGCGGCTACCTGCTCTGCCTGGCGCTGGGCCTGGTCGACTTCACCCAGTTTCACCAGGCGCCGATCATCGCGGTGCCGCAGCCGCTGCACTTCGGGATGTCGTTCCCAATCTCCGGCATCGTCGCCATGTCGATCGCTTTCCTGGTGACCATCGTCGAATCCACGGGCACGTTCATGGCACTGGGCGCGGCCACGCAGCGGCCGATTTCCGGTAAATGCCTGTCGCGCGGCATCCTGTGCGATGGCTTTGGCTCGGCCTTTGCGGCACTGGTGTCGAGCCCGCCGCTGTCCACCTTTGCGCAGAACGTCGGCGTGGTTTCGCTTACCGGCGTGGCCAGCCGCCATGTGGTCGCGCTGACCGGCGTCATGCTGCTGCTGGCGGGGCTGTTCCCGGTGCTGGGCGCGCTGGTGGTGACGATTCCGCAGCCGGTGCTGGGCGGCGCCGGCCTGATGATGTTCGCGATGATCGTGTCGGGCGGGATCCAGATGCTCAGCACCGTCAAGTTCACGCAGCGCAATACCCTGATCGTGGCCGTGTCGATCGGCTGCGGCCTGGCGGTGACGTTCCGCCCGGAACTGCTGTCCAAGCTGCCTGCCTTCGTCCATGAAGTGTTTGGCTCCGGCATCACGGTGGGCTCGCTGTCGGCGGTGATCCTCAACCTGCTGCTGCCCGGCGGCAAGGACGAGCCTGCCGAACAAGCCGGCCACGGCACCGTCGGCGAGGCTGCCTGAGCAGCCTGCCTTGAAGCCCGCGGGCGCGCGCTAGCGTGCGCCGCCTCGCGCGGCCGCCCCGCCCCCTGGCGCGGGCGCCTTCAGCAGCGGGTAGGGATTGATCGCCCCGCCCGCGGTGTAGACGCCATAGTGCAGGTGGGGCGGCGTGCCCCGCGCATTGCCGCTTGTGCCGACATAGCCCAGCACCGTGCCGGGCACAATCACGTCGCCGGCACGCACGCCGGCGTAGTCGTCAAGATGGGCGTAGTAATGCAGCTGGCGCCCGGGCCCCATCACCCACACCACCTTACCGCCCAGCTTGTTGGTGCCCACGCGCGTGACAATGCCCTCGGTAGCCGACACCACCGGGCGGCCGCGCGGCGCAAAGATATCGATGCCCTCATGCTTGCGTCCGCCGGAGCGCGCGCCGTGCCAGGTATCGCGCAGCGCGCCCGGGACAATGCCCTGGACCGGCACCGGCAATGCCACCGGCGCGGGGCGGACCGAGAGCCGGGCCACGTAGATCGCGCGTTCGAGTGGCGGCCGCAACCAGGGCCAGGCGAGCCAGATCAGGCCGATGCTCACCACCAGCCAGATCAGGCCGGCGAAAGCGCGGGGACGGGAAGACAGACGGGAGGCATGCATATGCCTTCGACGGCAGCCAGCCCCGCAAATTCCCCGTCAGGCGGGCCTGCGCGCCACATCAAACGGCCCCGGCACCACTTTCGAAAGCACTCTCCGGCCGAACCATACGGGCTGGCGCCGGTCATACCCTGACTGTTTTCACTGCAATGAGGAGAAGCAATGGATTGTCCGGTGTGCCCGCAAACGCAACTCGTGATGTCCGAACGCCAGGGCATCGAGATCGATTACTGCCCGAAATGCCGCGGTGTCTGGCTGGACCGGGGCGAACTCGACAAGATCCTTGAGCGCTCCGTGGCAACCGCCCCGGCACAGCAGGCGGCGCCGATGCAGCAAATGCCGCAGCAAACCCCGCCCCCGCGACAGGAATACCAGCGCGGCCATGGCGACCGCGACCGGTACTATGAGCGCGAGCAGAAGCACTATAAGAAGAAGAGCATCTGGCACGAACTGTTCGACTGAAGCCGGATTGCTAGTGCCACTGGTTCCAGCACAACGTTTGTGTGCTCGCTCTCCCGCTTGCGGGAGAGCAACCGTGTCAAGTCGGCATGCTGTCGAGCAATTCGACCTTGTTCTTCCACACGTCGCTGGTGCGCAGCTTGTGCGTCATGTCGATGTCGTGAGACTTAATGCGGGCGTCCAACCGCGCTATATGCTCCTTCAAACTCTTAAGTGCGACTGGCGGGGCAGTGGCAACCCATGCCTTCTCCTGCGCGCGCATCGCCACCAGTTGGCTGCGTCTATCCAGTAGATCGGCAAACTCGCGCTGCGCCTCGTCGGGCAGCGGCCGCGCCGGCGGGCGAATCTGCAGGGCGAAGCGTGCCAGTACCATCGCATCAAGCCGATCGGTCTTGGCCAGGATCCCGCAGGCCGAAGGCCCGGCTTGATGTCGTTTCTAGCTAAACCACCCCTCACCCCGGCCCTCTCCCCATGAGGGGAGAGGGAGAACACCTTGCTTAGGCTAGTTCGGGCGGCTTTGGCGCACCCAAAACCGTTGGCTTGCTGTCTGGGTGCTCCCAGCCCTCACGCCGCCTTGCGCCGGCGCCGCGAAGCTTCCGCGGCAGCATCGCGCAACTCAGGCGGCAAGGCACGCAATTCCACGGTGAAGAAGGCACGCTCGGCCGGCCGCAGCGCCGGCAACTGGGCGGCCAGCCGCTCCACCGCGGCACACGCTATGGCGGTAGCGCCTTGCTCGTGGGTGAGGTACCAGGCCGATTCGAGCAGCAGGTTGGCCAGCTGCAACGGCCCCAGCCTGACGTGGCCGGCGTCATGGTCTTCCAGCGCGAACGCAGCCACGGCGGACCAGCGCACGAAGCCCTTGGCCGGTGCGAACGGCGCGTGGAACGGCCGCAGTGCGTCGACAGCGTCGGCAACGGACAGCGGGCGCTGGCGGCGGAACGCGGCCATGCTGTCGTTGGCCCTGGCTGGCCGGTCGGACGGCGGGGTATCGGGCCCGCAGCTGCCGCGTGCGATGCGCAACAGGAAGATTGCGTTCCACGCCGTGCCACCGCCCACGCCGAACCGGTCGCAGATCCACTCCGACAAGCCCAGCCAGCGCATCGCCTGCCGCTGCACCGCGCTGGCGGACAAGGTGCGCGCGGCATCGACCAGGCCGTGCTGCCAGAACAGCCACAGGCACAGGCCGATATTGGCCGCGGCATGCTGCACGGCGTCGACGGAATCCGCCTCGTAGGCGGCCTGCAGCGCACCGGCGAAGGTATCCAGCGCCAGCTGCGCGGCCCGCGCCGTGCCGGCATGCCCGGCGCGCATGGCATCGGCCTTGTGCAGCAGCGCTTCGAGGTTCAGCAATTCAAAGCGCACGCGCGGGTTGTAGCGCACCACCAGGCGCAGTTCCGGATCGGACTGCAGCCCTTCCAGGCCGGCACGCGCGCCGTCGCTGTCACCGCGGGTATAGCGTTCCCAGGCCCGCACGATATGCGCCATGGCGCAGAACGCGGGCGTCGCTGCGCCGGCCTCAGCCGCCTGCACCAGGCGGTCGACACGCCTGAGTGCCGCCCGGCTCTGATCGAGGCGGCCGCAGCGCCGCCACGCCAGGCTTTCCTTGAGCAATGACAGCGCTTGCTGGAATCCGTCGCCGGCACTGCGGCCTGCCGCGCGGAAGGACTCGGCCACGGCCGAGCCGTGCATGCCCGCGTGGCCGTCCTGCGCGCCGCGCATGGCCTGGGTCAGCTCGCTCCAGAAGGCCATGTCGCGCATCACGTAGCCGACGCCGTCCGGCTGGCCCGCCGGCGCCGCTTGCGGCCCCGTGGGAAAGCCAAGGCGGCGGGCCAGCGCGGCCGGGCCCAGCGTGCGCCCGTCCGCCACAAAGCGCAGGTGGCGCGCGCACGCTGCCGTGATCCAGAACGGCCCGCGGCTGCGCTGCGCCGGATTGGCCGCGGCCGGGTCGCGCTGGCGGTCGGCCCCCCATCCGACCACCACCTGCCAGCGCGCAAAGTCCGCGAACGCGCGCGACACCAGCATGCGCAGGTTGGCCGCCGTCGGGAAGGCGCTGCGCACCACCGCCGCGGTGACACCGCCCTCCCCGGTGCGATGCGCATGCCAGATGCGCGCCAGCAGCCAGACCGACTGGTAGCGCGCGGGTTGGCCGTCGACCCGGTACGGGGCCGACACGTCGATACGGATCGGAGCAGGCGTGGCTGGCATCAGGTAGGCAGGGATCGAGTGAAAACCGCTGGTGGCGCCCGTCATGTTACGCAAGTTACAGCCAACGCGGTTGGCCTTATCCGGACGCTCTCCTATGCTGCGCACCACGGTCCGGGCCCGGATTGCCATCCCCTCAACTCTTCTGCAAAGCCATGAACAAACATCTTGCTCGTCTGCTGACACCGATGGCGATCGGCTTCGGCCTGCTCGCCTCCACCCTGCCCGCCCTGGCGGCACCGAAAGAAGTCCCGCTGGATGCCGCGGCGCTGTTCCGCCAGGCCGATGCCACCGGCACCATGGTGATCTACGACCTGCGGCGCGACCGCATGCTGACCTACAACAAGCCGCGTGCGGCCACGCAGTACTCGCCGGCGTCGACCTTCAAGATCCTGAACTCGATGATCGGCCTGGAGAGCGGTGCCGTGGCCGACGTCGACCATGACAAGCTGCCGTGGGACGGCAAGGTCTGGCTGGTCGGCGGCAAGGCTGTCCTGCCCGACGCCTGCAACGCTGACGTGCCGCTGCGCGTCGCCTTCCCGAATTCCTGCGTGCCGGCCTACCAGGCGCTGGCGCGGCGGGTTGGCAGCGCGGCCTACCAGCGCTACCTGACCGCATCGCACTATGGCAATGCCAACAGCTCCGGCCAGGTCGACCGCTTCTGGCTGAACGGCACGCTGCAGATCTCCGCCTACCAGCAGATCGACTTCCTGAAGGGCGTGGTACAGCGCACGCTGCCGTTCTCCCCGACCACCTTCAAGGCCGTGGACGACATCACTGTGATGGAGCGCACCGCCGGCTACACCCTGCACGCCAAGACCGGGTGGGCCGATTCGGCCAAGCCCGCAGTGGGCTGGCTGGTGGGCTGGGTTGAGCGTGGCGACGACGACTACCTGTTTGCGCTCAATCTCGACATGGTGCAGCCCGAACACGCCAAGGCGCGCATGGAGATTGCGCGCGCGGCGCTGCGGCAGGCGGGGGCGTTGCCGGATTGACGCAGCCGAAGGCGCCCGCCGCACGCGCGGCCGCCTGCAGTGACTGCCCTCGGATATTCATACAGGCAATTTCTCCCCCGTATTTCAGATCCGTCTGATTTACCTGCCGACCCCGGATCGATAGCTTTGGCCGGTCGGCATTTCCCACCGCGTCGCCCGACGCAACCATTCCGTAGTGGGATCTGCCCGACGCCCATATGCAACGGGACAGCTAGACCTTTCCCACAATCCGGAGGTGAAATCCAATGAGAAAAATGGCAATGCCGGCAGCCCTGCTGTCGGCCATCGCGCTGCTGGCCGCCTGTGGCGGCGGCGGGGACGACGCAACGACCACACCGGCGGCACAAACGCCACCTTCCGAAAATAATCCGGCACCGGCGCCTGCACCAAAGCCCGAGCCCTCGCCCGAAGCAGCACCGCAACCTGCACCCACTGGCGAGCTGCCGCCGAGCCTGAGCGCACCGCAACCGGGCTCGACGGCAGCGGTCGGCAATGGCAGCGAAGGTCTCTGGGTCGGCCTCATGAACGCCACGCTGGTCGACAACAGCGGAAAGTTCGTGCACGCGAGACCGACGGGCGTGCTGGCAGGCGCGTTCCAGTTTTCTGGCTCGGCCTGGACGCTGGGCCCCGGCACGCTGTACGAAACCGGCTTTGCCTACCCGGCCACCGGGGCCGGCACCATTACCCCGGGGGCAGCGCTTTGACGGCAATTTCGTCGCCACGCCAAGCAACCCTATCAATTTGCTATCCGGTACCTATGATCCGTCCAACGCGCTGGCCGTGGACCAGGCTGCCATCGCCGGCAACTGGAAGCAAGACGGCTTTGCCATGCAGATCGATGACGCGGGCAACGTCACCGGTACCTATACCAGCGTCACCCGCATTTGCGACCTGCAGGGCACGGCAACGCTTGCTACCCCGGGATCGGCCAAGAACCTGTATGCGGTCAGGATCGTTGCCGAAAACTCCACGCAGCCGGGCAGCACCGGCTGCGCGCTGTCGACCGGCGTGCCGCACAACGGCTTTGCCGCGATCCGCCTGATGCCGGCCGACGGCAGCATCATCGTGAGCAGCAGCACGCGCTATGCACGCACGCTGGTGATGGCCGCCAGCACCGGGACCGGCGGGTACTTCACCATGCAGATGTCCAAACAATAAGCCCGCCCCCCGCAACGCCCCCGGGCGGTCCTCCTGCGAGCGGACCGCCGCTACCTTCTTCCTTCCGAGCCATGGCAGTGGCTTCCCGATCACCTGACACCCAGGCGGCGCATCCGCCCTCCGGGTTTCCCCGCGGTTGAGTTCTGCGCACCCATATCATTTAATTCAACATGAATTAATTAATAGCGGACGGAGACAAGATGACCGCATCCAAAGCGGGCCGTGGCGTGAATTCCGCCAGCCTGCGCCTGTACAACGAACGCGCGCTGCTGCTGGCGCTGCGCCGTGCCGGCGAGGCCTCCAAGGCTGACCTGGCGCGCATGGCGCAGCTGACCAATACGGCGGTGGGCAGCATCGTGCAGACCCTGTCCGAGGAAGGTCTGGTCGAACAGTCCGGGCGCCGCACGGAAGGCCAGCGCGGCCAGCCGGCCAGCCTGATCCGGCTGCAGCCCAAGGGCGCCTTCGGCATTGGCGTACGGCTGGACCGCGGCAGCATCGAGGTGGTGATGGTGGACTTTGCCGGCCATATCCTGGCCAGCCGCGCCCACCAGCTGGTCCTGCCCCACCCTGACCAGGCGCTGGCAATGGTGCGGCACGATATTGCCGAGCTGCGCGCCCTGCTCACCCCCACCGAACAGAAGCGCCTGCTGGGCATCGGCGTGGCGCAGCCCTATAACCTGGGTGCCTGGCTGCGCGAGCTGGACGTACAGGGCGAAGCCTTCCAGGCAAGCTTCCGCGCCTGGGACCAGGCTGACTTCCCGGCAATGCTCAACGCCGCCACCGGCTTGCCGGTCTTCGGCGAGAACGACGGCACCGCCGCCGCGGTGGCCGAACTGTTCTACGGGCGCCACCATGCCCGGCATTTCCTCTATGTCTTCCTTGGCCCCGCCATCGGCGGCGGCGTGGTGCTCAATGGCGACTGCGTGCGCGGTGTCTCCGGCAATGCCGGCGATATCGCGATGATGCCGGTGCCGCCCAGCACCCTGCCCTCCGCGCCGGTTGCCACCGGCACCGGCAAGCGGCGCGACATCCTGATCTCGCGCGCGTCGCTCAACGCCCTGACCCGCCACCTGCGCCACCACGGCGTGGTGGTCAACGGCCATGCCGACCTGCAGCGCCAGGTCGAGCTGGGCCACCCCGCGGTCGAGGAATGGATTGCCGACTGCGTCGATGCGCTGGCGCCGGCGCTGCAGTCCGCCCTCGCCGTGCTCGACGTGCCGCTGGTGATCTTCGATGCCGATATCGACGGCGGCCTGGTCGCCACGCTGATTGCGCGCCTGCAGCAGGTGCTGGATGAAAGCGCCCCCGAAGCCCGCGCGCCCGCCACCGTGGTGCGCGGCTGCTTTGGCGCCAACGCCGGCGCGGTGGGTGCCGCGTCGCTGCCGATGTTCATGAACTTCTCGCCGCGCGCCGAACTGCTACGGGGCGCGTCTGCCATCGTTCCGGAGGCCGGCCATGCCATTGTCTGAAGCACCGCGTACCTCGCCCATGGCAGCGCACCTGCATGGCGGCCATGCGGGCCCAGCGCCGCTGCTTGAACTGCGCAATATCTCCAAGACCTTCCCCGGCGTGAAGGCGCTCAGCAACATGGAGCTGACCGTCTACGCCGGCGAAGTCCATGCCCTGATGGGCGAGAATGGCGCCGGCAAATCCACGCTGATGAAGATCCTGTCCGGCGCCTACATCGCCGACCCGGGCGGCGAGTGCCGCATCGCCGGCAAGCCGGTGGCCATCGACGGCCCGGCCACGGCGCGCGCCCACGGCGTGGCCGTGATCTACCAGGAGCTGAGCCTGGCGCCCAACCTGAGCGTGGCCGAGAATATCTACCTGGGCCGCCACCTGCACCACCGCGGCATGGTCGACCGCGCCGCCATGGCGCGCGCCTGCGAGGCCACGCTGGCCCGGCTGGGCGCGGACTTCACGCCGCAGACGCCGGTGCATACGCTGTCGATCGCGCAGCGCCAGCTGGTGGAGATCGCGCGCGCGGTGCATTTCGAGACCCGCATCCTGGTGATGGACGAGCCCACCACGCCGCTGTCCACCCGCGAGACCGACCGCCTGTTCGCCCTGATCCGCCAGCTGCGCGCCGAAGGCATGGCCATCATCTATATCAGCCACCGTATGGCGGAAATCGATGAGCTGGCCGACCGCGTCACCGTGCTGCGCGACGGCTGCTTTGTCGGCACGCTCACGCGCGACGTTCTGACGCAGGCGGCGCTGGTCAAGATGATGGTCGGGCGCGACCTGTCCGGCTTCTACACCAAGACCCATGGCGCGGCCGCGCCGGGCGAGATCATGCTGTCGGTGCGCAATATGTCCGATGGCCGGCGCGTGCGCGGCTGCAGCTTCGACCTGCGCGCCGGCGAGGTGCTGGGCCTGGCCGGGCTGGTGGGCGCCGGGCGCACCGAGCTGGCGCGGCTAGTCTTCGGCGCCGATGCCCGCACCGATGGCGCCGTGTTCGTGGCCGGCACGCCGCTGGCCGTCACCGGCCCGCGCCAGGCGATCGATGCCGGCATTGCCTACCTGACCGAAGACCGCAAGCTGCAGGGCCTGTTCCTGGACCAGAGCGTGCACGAGAACATCAACCTGATCGTGGCCGCGCGCGATGCGCTGCGCGGCGGGCGCCTGAACCGCGCCAGCGCGCGCCAGCGCACCGCCGCGGCGATCCGCTCGCTCGGCATCCGCGTGGCGCACCCGCAGGTCAACGTGGGATCGCTATCCGGCGGCAACCAGCAGAAGGTGATGCTGTCGCGGCTGCTGGAAACCCGGCCGCGCGTGCTGATCCTGGACGAGCCCACGCGCGGCGTGGATATCGGCGCCAAGGCCGAGATCTACCGGCTCATCAACGAGCTGGCGCGCTCCGGCGTGGCGGTGCTGATGATTTCCAGCGAACTGCCCGAGGTGGTCGGCCTGTGCGACCGCGTGCTGGTGATGCGCGAAGGCGAGCTGGCCGGCGAAGTGCCGGGCTGCGCCGATGCCGCCGCCATGCAGGAACGGATCATTGCGCTGGCGACCGGCGCCGGCGAGCAACCGCCCCCGGTCCTGCACTGAACCGCTGAATTCCCGTACAGGCCGGCAAAGAACGGCCGCACCGGGGCGGCATCCCGCCTCGCAGCATCAGGAGACACATATGCGCAATCCCCTCTCATCCACGGCCCATGGCGTCACCGCCCAGGCTGCCACGCCGGTGGGCCACGCCACCGGCCGCGCCACCACGCAGGAACGCCTGCGCGCGCTCGGCATGCTGCCGGTGCTGGTGCTGCTCTGCTTTGGCTTCACGCTGCTGACCGAGAACTTCGCCAGCCTGCAGAACCTGTCGATCATCGCCCAGCAGGCGTCGATCAACCTGGTACTGGCCGCGGGCATGACATTCGTGATCCTGACCGGGGGCATCGACCTGTCGGTGGGATCGATCCTGTCGGTGTCGGCCGTGGTGGCGATGCTGGTCTCGCTGATGCCGCAACTGGCGGCGCTGAGCGTGCCGGCAGCGCTGCTGTGCGGATTGCTGTTCGGACTGGTCAACGGTGCGCTGATCGCCTTCATGAAGCTGCCGCCGTTCATCGTGACGCTGGGCAGCCTGACCGCGGTGCGCGGGCTGGCGCGGCTGGTCGGCAACGACAGCACGGTCTACAACCCGGATATCCCGTTCGCATTTATCGGCAACGGCGACCTGCTGGGCATCCCCTGGCTGGTGGTGATTGCCGTTGCGGTGGTCGCGGTGTCGTGGCTGGTGCTGCGCCGCACGGTGCTGGGGCTGCAGATCTACGCGGTCGGCGGCAATGCCGAGGCGGCGCGCCTGTCGGGCATCAAGGTGTGGGTGGTGCTTCTGTTCGTCTATGCGGTGTCGGGCCTGCTGTCGGGGCTGGGCGGCGTGATGTCGGCGTCGCGGCTGTATGCGGCCAACGGGCTGCAGCTGGGGCAGTCCTATGAGCTGGATGCGATCGCCGCGGTGATCCTGGGCGGCACCAGCTTTGTCGGCGGGGTCGGATCGATTGCCGGCACGCTGGTGGGTGCGCTGATCATCGCGGTGCTGTCCAACGGGCTGATCCTGCTGGGCGTGTCGGATATCTGGCAATACATCATCAAGGGCCTGGTGATCATCGGCGCGGTCGCGCTCGACCGCTATCGCCAGAAGGGCTCGGCCCGTACCTGAGCTGCGGCCGCACAGGAGACAGACCGTGATCCAACCCATCCTCAAAGCCCTTGCCGCGAGCGCGCTGGCAGCGCTGTGCGCGGCGCCGGCCCTGGCACAAGCGCCCGCGCAGACCGCGCCGGCTTCAGATGTCCAGTCCGTGCAGCGCCCGCTCAAGAAGGTTGGCGTGACCCTGGGTTCGCTGGGCAACCCGTATTTTGTCGCACTGGCCCGCGGTGCCGAGGCCGCGGCCCTGCAGGCCAACCCGAAGGCAAAGGTCACCGTGCTGTCGGCGGACTACGACCTGAACAAGCAGTTCATGCACATCGACAGCTTTATCGTCGCCGGCGTCGACCTGATCCTGATCAACGCCGCCGACGCCCGCGCCATCGAGCCGGCGGTACGCAAGGCGCGCAAGGCCGGCATCGTGGTGGTGGCGGTCGATGTGGCCGCCGCCGGCGCCGATGCCACCGTGCAGACCGACAACACCCAGGCCGGCGAACTCGCCTGCGGCTTTATCGCCGACCGGCTCAAGGGCCGCGGCAACGTCATCATCCAGAACGGCCCGCCCGTATCGGCGGTGCTGGACCGGGTCAAGGGCTGCAAGACCGTGCTGGCGCGCCACCCCGATATCCGCATCCTGTCCGACGACCAGGATGCCAAGGGCTCCCGCGAAGGCGGGCTGAACGTAATGCAGCTGTACCTGACGCGCTTTCCCAAGGTGGATGCGGTCTTCACCATCAACGACCCGCAGGCCGTGGGCGCGGACCTGGCCGCGCGCCAGCTCAACCGCCGCGGCATCGTGATTGCCTCGGTCGACGGCGCGCCTGACATCGAGGCGGCATTGAAGGCCGACACGCTGGTGCAGGCCTCGGCCAGCCAGGACCCGTGGGCCATTGCCCGCACCGCTGTGCAACTGGGCGTGGGCATGATGAATGGCCAGCGCCCGCCCAACCCGACCGTGCTGCTGCCGTCCACGCTGGTGACGCGTGCCAATGTAGGCCAGTACAAGGGCTGGGCCGCGCCGCGGTAAGCGGCACGGCCGGTCCTTCCACCCTCTTTTCCATTTGCTGATTCCATGATGGCTAGCCCCCCTGCCGGCGCTCCGGCACCTGAACCTGCTCCAGAGTTCGATTTCGTACTGTTCGGCGCCACCGGCGACCTGGCGCGGCGCAAGCTGCTGCCGGCACTGTTCGATGCCCACGCCGCCGGTTCGCTGCATCCGCGCGGGCGCATCCTGGCACTGGGCAGCCAGCCGCTGTCGCATGACGCCTACCTGGCGATGCTAAACGACGAAGTGCTGCCAGCGCTGGCCGGCAACGCCGCGGCCGCAGCGTGGCAGGGCTTTCTCGACCGCATCGTGTACCTGCAGGTCGATGCCAACGCCGATGCCGGCTTCGGCGCGCTGGCCGAGCTGGTCAATGCGCGCGCGGCGCCAGTGGTGGTGTTCTACCTGGCCACGGCCCCGCACCTGTTCGTCACCATCTGCGAGCAACTGGCGCGCGTGGGCCTGACCGGCCCGCGCAGCCGCATCGTGCTGGAAAAACCGCTCGGGCACGACCTGGCCTCGTCCGAGGCCATCAACGCGGAAGTGGCGCGGCACTTTGCCGAGGACCAGATCTACCGGATCGACCACTACCTGGGCAAGGAGTCGGTGCAGAACCTGATGGCGGTGCGCTTTGGCAACGTGCTGTTCGAGCCGCTGTGGCGGCGCGAATGGGTGCGCCAGGTGCAGATCACCATCGCCGAAGAGCTGGGCGTGGAGCGCCGCGGCAACTTCTATGACGGCATCGGCGCGCTGCGCGACATGGTGCAGAACCACCTGCTGCAGCTGCTGTGCATGGTGGCGATGGAGCCGCCCACGAGCCTGTCGGAAGACGCCATCCGCGATGAGAAGCTCAAGATCCTGAAGGCGCTGCGGCCGATCCGGCCGGAAGACGTGGCCGAAAAGGTGGTGCGTGGCCAGTACTCCCGTGGCGCCGCGGGCGGCGACCCGGTGCCCGGCTATGCCAGTGAACCCGGCATCGCGCCCGACAGCCGCACCGAGACCTTCGTCGCTATCCGCGCCGAGATCGCCAACTGGCGCTGGGCCGGGGTGCCGTTCTACCTGCGTACCGGCAAGCGCATGCAGTCGCGCGTGGCGGAGATCGTAATCCATTTCCATGACGTGCCCTACCCGCTGTTCCCGCACCCGCTGGGAATCATGTCCGGCAACCGGCTGGTGATCACGCTGCAGCCCGAGGAGAGCATCCGGCTGTATTTCCTGACCAAGCAGCCGGGCGACACGCAGGCGCTGATTCCCGCGTCCCTCGACCTGCAGCTGAACACTGCCGCCCCACGTGTACGGCGCGTGGGCGCGTACGAGCGCCTGCTGCTCGACGTGATCCGCGGCCGGCTGGGCCTGTTCGTGCGGCGCGATGAGCAGGTACAGGCGTGGCGCTGGGTCGCGCCCATCCTGAAGACGTGGGAGAACTCGCCCACGCCGCCCAAGCCTTACACCGCCGGCACCTGGGGCCCGGCAGCCTCCAGTGCCCTGCTGTCGCGAGACGGCATGGCCTGGCATGAAGAGATGTAGCCCACGTATTGCGGAGTATCTGACATGACCACTTCCCTGCCCGCCTGGCAAGCCCTGCGCGCGCACGCCGACACCCTGCGCGGCACCCATATGCGCGACTGGTTCGAAGGCCCGCGCGGCCCGCTGCGCGCCGAGCGCTTCACCGCCGAAGCCTGCGGCCTGACGCTGGACTACGCCAAGAACCGCATCACCGACGAAACGCTGGCGTTGCTGTTCACCCTGGCTGGCCAGGCGCGCGTGGCCGAGCGGCGCGACGCCATGTTCGGCGGCGAACCGGTCAACACCACCGAGCACCGCGCAGCACTGCATATCGCGCTGCGCGCCTATCCGGAGGACGGCTATCGCGCGCTCGGCGTGCCCGTGGGCGCTGACGTAGCCACGGTGCTGGCACAGATCGAGCGCTTTGCCAACGCGGTGCGCAGTGGCGCCTGGACCGGGTTCGATGGCCGCGCGATCACCGACGTCGTCAATATCGGCATCGGCGGGTCGGACCTGGGCCCGCGCATGGTCTGCCGCGCGCTGAGCGATGCACAAACCACCGGCCCGCGCATGCACTTTGTCGCCAATGTCGACGGCAGCGATTTGGCACGCACGCTGTCGGGGCTGGATGCCGCCACCACGCTGGTGATCGTCTGCTCCAAGACCTTCACCACGCTGGAAACCATGGCCAACGCCTGCACCGCGCGCGACTGGTTCCTGCAGCAAGGCGTGACCCGCGCCGGGCTGGCGCGCCATTTCGTGGCGGTGTCGACCAACCGCGATGCGGTGGCCGAGTTCGGCATCGACCCGGCCAATATGTTCCCGTTCTGGGACTGGGTGGGCGGACGCTTCTCGCTGTGGTCCGCAGTGGGACTTTCGATCGCCGTGGCCATCGGCTTCGAGCGCTTCCGGCAATTGCTGGACGGCGCGCGCGCGATGGACCTGCATTTCGCCAGCGCACCGCCCGAGCGCAACCTGCCGATGATCCTGGGCCTGCTCGACGTCTGGTACCGCAGCTTCCTCGGCGCCGGCAGCCGCTGCGTGGCGCCCTACTGCGAGCCGCTGGAACTGCTGCCGGCCTTCCTGCAGCAACTGGAAATGGAAAGCAACGGCAAGTCCGTGCGGCTTGACGGCGGCGCGCTCGATGCGGGCTCGGCCGCTGTGGTATGGGGCACGACCGGCACCAACGGCCAGCACGCCTACTTCCAGATGATGCACCAGGGCTCGCAGCTGGTTCCGGTAGACTTCATCGCCACGCTGGAACCCGTGAGCGACTTGCCCGGCCACCATACCAAGCTGCTGGCCAACTGCTTTGCACAGGGCGAGGCGCTGCTGCGCGGGCGCACCGCCGACGAAGTGCGCGCCGAGGGCGTGCGCGACGAAGCGCTGGTGCCGCACCTGGTGTTCGAGGGCAACCGGCCCAGCAATACGCTGCTGCTGCAGCGGCTGGACCCGTACCACCTGGGCGCGCTGCTGGCGCTGTCGGAACACCGCACCTTCGTGCAGGGTGCGCTGTGGCAGATCAATTCGTTTGACCAGTGGGGCGTGGAACTCGGCAAGAAACTGGCCGCGCCGATCCAGCGCGAACTGGAAGGCACGGCCGGCGCCGCCGCGCATGATGCGTCGACGGCCGCACTGATCCGCCGCGCCCAGGCAGTGCGGGCAACGGCCGCAGGCTAACCCCGCGGCAAACAACACAGGAGACGCCGATGTCCACGCCCCTTCCCCGCTATGTCGTGTTCGGAGAAGCCCTGACCGACATGGTCCGCCAGGCCGACGGCAGCTGGCTGGGCCTGCCCGGCGGCTCATGCTGGAACGTGGCGCGCGTGGGCGCCCGGCTGGGCATTGCCACCGCCTTTGCGGGAGCCGTCAGCCAGGACCTGTTCGGCGATGACCTGGCCCAAGCCAGCGCTGACGCCGGCCTGGACAGCCGCTTCCTGCAGCGGGTGGCGCGCTCGCCGTTGCTGGCCTTTGTCGCGTCACGCCATCCGCCGCAGTACTTCTTTGTCGGCGACGACAGCGCGGACCTGCATTTCGATCCGGCGCGCCTGCCAGAGGGCTGGCGCCAGGCGGCAGAGGTGATCCACTTCGGCTCCATCAGCCTGGTGCGCCAGCCGCTGGCGGCACGGCTGTGTGAAGAAGCCACGCTGGCCGCAACGGCGGGCAAGCGCATTGCCTTCGACCCCAACTTCCGGGACCTGATGCGCGCACCGGGCTACGCCAACGTCCTCGCACACATGCTGCGGCTGGCCAGCTACGTCAAGATCTCCGACGAAGACCTGGCCGGACTCTTTCCCACGCTCGATATCGACGCGGCACTGGCACAGGTACGCGCCATGGCGCCCGATGCAACCGTCATGCTGACGCGCGGCGCGCATGGCATGACGTTGCTCAAGGGCAGTATTGTCGTCGAGCAGCCCGCGCTCGCAGTTGATGTGGCCGACACCGTCGGCTGTGGCGATGCGGCGATGGGCGGCTGGATGGCCGGCGTGCTGTCCGGCGCGGCGGGCGACCTTGCCGCGCAGGCGCGGCTGGCTGCCGCCGCGGCGGCAATTGCTGCGACCCGGGCCGGCGCGTATCCGCCGCGGCGCGAGGAAGTGGAAGAATTGCTGGCTGCCTGAAGGGCCGGCGACAGGAGCCGCAAGCGATCAGCAACGGAAAAGCCGGAGCCAGCAAGGAAAGCCCTTTGGGAAAGCTCTGAATATGCGCCAGATTTCCAGAAAATAACCTCCTCGTTACATTGTCGGTGGCAAAGTGATGTGCTAACCAGACGGGCCTTGGCCACAGACAAACGTTGTTCGGGCGTCCTATGGACGTACGAAACTATGCAAGCGGTCGGGCTCGCTATACTTATCACACTGTGATAGCATACCTATGCGCGACCGTAGCCTCGACACACTATTGGACCTGGATGGGCTCCGCTTCGTCATGGATGACGAAAGCTTGCATTGGGTGAAAATCGTGGTGCGCACCTGCGCTGTCTCGCAGGAACGCCCTCACGGACTGAGGTATTCGCTGACACTGCATGACAGGATTGGCTGCCGTTTGCTTGGCTTTGACAATGCGCACGGCATCAATGAGGGATCCGGGCCAGGAGTGCGGACGCGCATTGAATACGACCACCAGCACATGGCGGCGGGCGTTCGATTCTACGACTACCACGATGCTTCCACGTTGCTGGAAGATTTCTGGACAGAGGTCGACAAGATCCTGCAGCAAAAGGAGTGAATGATGAGCGGCAACCTCAAGATTGGCATCGCCTCACTGGACGACTTCAAGGCCCGCACCATGGCGATCGCCCGCGGCAAACTCAAGCCCGGAAAGGATGAGCCCAAGGTCTGGTTTCAATCGCTGGACGTGCTGGCAAAGGTCCTGTCCCCAGCCAATCGCCAATTGCTTGCGCTGATCGCGGAAACGAATCCTGAATCGCTCGAAGAGCTATCGCAAAAAACCGGACGGGCCGTGTCGAACCTGTCGCGGACACTCCGCACGATGGAGGGCTATGGCTTGATTCACTTTGAACAAGGGCCACGCCGCAGGCTTGCTCCGCGCGTTGACTACAGCGGCGTGGAGCTTGAGCTTGCTTTTCACTAGCGTCCGCTGACATGGTTGGCTGCATGGCCGGCGCGCTTGCCACTACAGCAGGAACGCCGGCCACAGCAGCTGCCCGGGGTTGAGCGCCGCGAAACTGCTGCTCTTGAGCAGGCGGCAATGTCTGGGCGGCAAATACTCTCAACGACGCGATCACCCCGAGCCATGCGCCACGCGCATGCATTCATGCGGAGATATCGCTACCGTCTGCGCCCCGCCTTCTCCTAACATCAGCTGCACCATCTGCCCGGCCGGCCTGAGACGACACCGGCCCGTGCCCCCGGCAGCTGTCACAGAGGAGGAAACACCCATGCAAAACAGCGCTGCGCCAACGAGCGCGCCCTACACACCGGCTGCGCCAGCGGCGCCCGCCATCCAGCCCAGCCAGCGCCGCCGCGCCATCATCGCGACGGTGATCGGCAATGGCCTGGAATGGTTCGATTTCACCGTCTACAGCTTCTTCGCGGTCATCATCGCGAAGCTGTTCTTTCCCACCGGCGACGACCTCAGCTCGCTGCTGCTGGCCGTGGCCACCTTCGGCGTGGGCTTCTTCATGCGCCCGGTGGGCGGCATCGTGCTGGGCATCTACGCCGACCGCGTGGGCCGCAAGGCGGCACTGTCGCTGACCATCCTGCTGATGGCGCTCGGCACCACGCTGATCGGCATTGCGCCCACATACGACCAGATCGGCCTCTTCGCCCCGCTGCTGATCGTGGTGGCGCGCCTGATGCAGGGCTTCTCCGCCGGCGGCGAGATGGGCGGCGCCACCGCCTTCCTGACCGAGTACGCCCCGGCGCGCCAGCGTGCCTACTACTCCAGCTGGATCCAGGCCAGCATCGGCGTGGCCGTGCTGCTGGGCGCGGCGGTGGGCACCTTCGTCACCAGTTCGCTGAGCACCGAGGCACTCAACAGCTGGGGCTGGCGCCTGCCGTTCCTGCTGGGCATCGTGATCGGCCCGGTGGGCTACTACATCCGCCACCACCTCGATGAAACCCCGACCTTCCGCGACAACGCCGAGCGCGCCGATTCACCGCTCAAGGAAATCGTGCAGGCCTACCCGCGCGAGACCCTGGCCAGCTTCTCGATGGTGATCCTGTGGACGGTGTGCACCTATGTGCTGCTGTTCTACATGCCGACCTACGCGGTCAAGGTGCTGAAGGTGCCGCAGGCCGATGGCTTTATCGCCGGCATGGCGGGCGGCAGTGCCATCATGGTGTTCGCGCCGCTGGTGGGCCTGCTGGCCGACCGCATCGGCCGGCGCGTGCTGCTGAGCGGCTCGGCGCTGCTGATCCTGGTGCTGGCGTGGCCGATGTTCGCGTATATCAACCATGCGCCCGGCCTGGCTTCGCTGCTGGTATTCCAGCTGGTGTTCGGCGTGCTGATCGCCACCTATACCGGCCCGATCCTGGCGGCGTTCTCCGAACTGTTCCCGGCGCGCGTGCTGTCGACCGGCCTGTCGGTGGCCTACAACTTCGCGGTGACGATCTTCGGCGGCTTTGCCTCCTTCATCATCACCTGGCTGATCGCCACCACCGGCAGCAGCATGGCCCCGGCCATCTACGTGATGATCGCCGCCGCCATCAGCCTGGTCGGCACCCGCTTCGTGCGCGAACCTTCCTACCTGCAACAACGCTGACATGTCCCAGAGTCCCCAGATCCTTTTCCACGGCGGCGATGTGCTCGAACCCGCCACGGGCGAGCTCCTGCGCGGCCACGATGTCCTGGTTGAAGGCGAGCGCATTGCCGCGGTCGGCCCGGCCATCGATGCCCCCAACGCACAGCGCATCGACGCGCGCGGCAAGACCGTGATGCCCGGCCTGATCGACTGCCACGTGCATGTGCTGGCCTCGCTGGCCAACCTCGGCCTGAACGCGGTGCAGCCCAACGTGCTGGTGGCGATCCGCGCGCTGCCGATCATGCAGCGCATGCTGGAGCGCGGCTTCACCACCGTGCGCGATGCCGGCGGCGCCGACTGGGGCCTGTCGCAGGCGGTTGCCACCGGGCTGGTGCCGGGGCCGCGCATCTTTGCGTCGGGCAAGGCACTGTCGCAGACCGGCGGCCATGGTGATTTCCGTCCGCGCTCGGATGTGCTGGAGCCCTGTTCGTGTGCCTTCCGCGCCGGTGCCATCGCGCGCGTGGTGGATGGCGTCGATGCCGTGCGCCTAGCCGTGCGCGAAGAAATCCAGAAGGGCGCCAGCCAGATCAAGATCATGGCCTCGGGCGGCGTGGCCTCGCCTACCGACCCGATCGGCAACACCCAGTACAGCGAAGACGAGATCCGCGCGATTGTTGCCGAAGCCGAAGCCGCACAGACCTATGTGATGGCCCACGCCTACACCGGCCGCGCCATCACGCGCGCGGTGCGCTGTGGCGTGCGCACCATCGAGCACGGCAACCTGGTCGACCGCGACAGCGCCGACGAGATGCGCAGGCACGGCGCCTTCGTGGTGCCGACGCTGGTCACCTACGACGCGCTTGCGCGCGACGGCGCCCGCCTGGGCCTCCCGGCCGACTCCGTGGCCAAGATCGAGACCGTGCGCCAGGCCGGCCGCGACTCGCTGCGCATCTATGCCGATGCCGGCGTGCCGATGGGCTATGGCTCGGACCTGCTGGGCGAGATGCACGACCACCAGGCCGAAGAGTTCCGCATCCGCGCCGATCTGCTCGGCAATCTGGAAGCGATCCGCTCGGCCACCTCGATCGCGGCCGCCATCCTGCAGCGCGAAGGCGAGCTTGGCACCGTGCGCGCCGGCGCGCTGGCCGACCTGCTGCTGGTCGACGGCAATCCGCTGGCCGATATCGGCCTGATCGCCGGCCAGGGCGAGCGCCTGAGCGTGGTGATGCAGGCCGGCCGCATCCACCGCCGCGCCGGCTGATCCGGGCGGCGCGCCCCTCCCGCTGGCCTCCATCTGGATGCGCCGGCGGTCTATCATGGCGGCTTCTCTGACCGGAAACCCCATGCGCATTTCCCCGCTCCCGCCCCTGCCCAACCTGGTCGCGTTTGAAGCCGCGATGCGCCACGGCAGCTTCACCCGCGCCGCGGCCGAACTGCACCTGACCCAAAGCGCGATCAGCCGCCAGGTGGCCCAGCTGGAAGACTTTCTCGGGCGCAAGCTCTTTATCCGCGAACCGCGCGCGCTGCGCCTGACCGTCAGTGGCCAGCGCTATGCCGAGGTGGTGCAGCGCCTGCTGGTGGGCTGCGCCGAAGCGACCGAAGACGTGATGAAGGTGCGCAGCCATACCGCCCTGACGGTGGCGTGCTCCAGCGGCGTGGCGGTGCTGTGGCTGACGCCGCGGCTGGCCTCGTTCCGCGAGGCGCACCCCGAGATCCAGCTGCGCCTGACCGTCAACGACAGCCTGGCGTCACTGTCGCCGGCGGAGTTCGATATCGGCATGTACTACCTGCGCGAGGGCCCGCCGCCGGGACTGGCAGCACGACGGCTGTATGGCGAGGAAGTGTTCCCGGTGTGCGCGCCGGGCTACCTGAACGGCCGCACGCTGGCCCCGGCCGCGCTGGCCAATGAAACGCTGCTGATGCTCGACGACGGCCAGCGCCAGTGGATGTCCTGGCAGACCTGGCTGGCCAACCAGGGCCTGCCCGACGCCACGCTGCGCAACGTGCTCACCTCCAACCAGTACCCGATCCTGCTGCAGCTGGCCATGGAAGGCCATGGCATCGTACTGGGCTGGCGCCATATGATCGACGCCTGCCTGCGCGAAGGCCTGCTGGTGCGCGCCAGCGAGGCCAGCGCCAGCCTGGGCGGCGGCTACTACGCGGTGTGGCCGCGCGACCGGATGGAACCAGCCGCGGCGCGCGCGTTCCGCAGCTGGCTGGTGCGGCAGGCGACGCCTGCACCAGCCTGATCGCTCAGGAACCCGCCTTGTAGTTCGTATCCTTGACGATCTTCGCCCACCTTGCCGCATCCTCGGCAATGGTCGCGGCAAACTGCTCCGGCGTGCCGCCCACCACCTCATAGTCGATCGCTGCCAGGCGCTGCTTGATCTCGGGCTGCGCCAGGATGCGGTTCACCTCCTGGTTCAGCCGCGTGACGATTTCCTTGGGCGTGCCAGCCGGTGCCAGCAGCCCCGCCCAGGAATTGAAGGCCATGCCGTCATAGCCGGCCTCATGCATGGTCGGCACGTCCGGCAGCGCGGGCGAGCGCTTGGACGCGAACACCGCCAGCGGACGCAGCTTGCCGGCCTTGATCATCGCCATGCCGTTGAACGGGTCGATGGTCATGTCGACCTCGCCTGCCACCACTGCCTGCATCTGCGGCCCGGTGCCGCGGTAAGACACGCTGACGACGTCCGGCGTGCCCGCCGCGGACTTGAAGGTGGCGCCGATCAGCTCGATCATGCTGCTGCCGGCCGACAGGCTCAGCGGCTTGGTCTTGGACTTGGCCAGCGCCACGAACTCCTGCACGGTCTTGGCCGGCACCGACGGATGGACCACCATCACGAAGCCGATATTGCTGATCTGCGAGATCGGCGCGAAGCTCTTCAGCGGCTCATAGCCCGCCTTGTACAGCACCGGGCTGAGGGTCTGCGCGCCGGCGCTGTTCAGCAGCAGGGTGTAGCCGTCCGGCGCCGCGCGCGCCACGATGTCCGTGCCGATGATGCCGTTGGCGCCGGGACGGTTTTCCACCACCACCGACTGCTTGAGCGCTTCGCCCAGCTTCTGCGAAATCAGCCGCGCCACCACGTCGGTGGCCCCGCCTGGCGCAAACGGCACCACCATGCGGATCGGCTTGCTGGGATAGGTGTCACTCCAGGCCAGCGCGGGCATCGCGCCCAGCATGGCGGCGCACAGCGTCAGGCGGCGGCGCAAGTTCGGTTTCATCGAGTTGTCTCCTGGACGGCGGTTGTCGGAAGCCGGCACCGGCATGGCCAGCCATGGCTGCAACTGCATTTATTCATAATTGTGAATTGGATTTTACCCACATAAATTACCCCGTCAACCGAGGGTATGTGCGGACAGGCGGCCGACCGTGACACTGACGGTACCGACCCCGCCGGAAGTGCAGGCGAAGGACGCGGCCAACACGGTCTGCACCTGAGCCGCTGGGTTCAATCATGCAAAAAGGGACGCCAAGGCGTCCCTTTTTGCTACTGCTTCCGAACCTCCGATTGGGGCGGAAGATGGTCACATACCGGCCCTTGCGAGCAGGGAAATCGGCCGCTATCCGGATGCTCGAAGGCGCGTCACAGCATTGATCGCTACCACGGAATCGGCTGGCGATCGCGGAAGAAGCCGCCGGTGGGACCATCGTCGGGCAGCGTTGCCAGCCAGATCACAGTGTCGATGCACTGCTCCGGCGAGCGCGGCGCATCGGGGCCGCCCAGATCGGTGCGACACCAGCCCGGGCACACGGAGTTGACCTTGGCGCCGTGATCGGCCATCTCGGCGGCCAGGATGCGCGTGACGGCATTCAGCGCCGTTTTCGAGATCCGGTAAGCCGGCACGCCGCGGCCCATCTCCGCCAATTGCCCCATGCCCGAAGCCAGGTTGACCACCCGGGCGGCGCGGCTGGCGCGCAGCAGCGGTGCCAGCGCCTGGGTGGTCCGCAGCACGCCGAACAGATTGGTTTCCAGGGTGCGGCGCAGGGTCTCGAGCGGCAGTTCGAGCAGGCTGGTGTGATAGTGGTCGAGCGAAACACCAGCGTTGTTGATCAGCACGTCCACGCGTCCGAAGCGTTCGCTCAGCCAGTTGGCCAGTGCGGCCGCCGAGCCTTCTTCCGTGACGTCAAGGCGGTGGCATGCGATCGGATGCCCCGCGAGCCGGAGCTCTGCCTCAAGCCCAGCGAGGTCCGCCGGCGTGCGCGCCGTGGCGACGACCAGATGGCCTTCAACAGTGGCCAGACGGCGCGTGGCTGCGCGGCCCAGGCCGCGGCTCGCGCCGGTGATGACGGTAATGGGTTGGTTGGCCATGCCTGAGGTCCTCCTCGCTGGCGCAGATAACCCATCTATACACCGTCGATTACGACTTTTGTTAGGCGGATATCCGTGCCGGAACAAATCAGGACCGAATTGGTTCTAATTTAAGAAATACTGGTGGCGACGATGCTCAGACTTAGCAAGCTGACTGACTATGGCACGGTGATCATGACGCACCTGGCGCGCAACCCGGGCCGGATCTACAGTGCGGCCGAGGTCGCCGCCGCGATCGGTGTGGCGGTTCCGACGGCAAGCAAGATTCTGAAGATGCTGGCAAGGCACCACTTGCTGGAGTCTCTGCGCGGTGCCAATGGCGGCTACCTGCTGGCGCGACCGCCGGAACAGATTTCGATCGCACAGGTGATTGACGCCATGGAAGGCCCGGCCGGCATGACCGAGTGCAGTGTCGCTGCCGGCCTGTGTGCGCAGGAAGGCCTGTGCGCCATCCGCGCCAACTGGCAATCGATCAATCAAGTCATCTTTAGCGCACTGAATGGCGTGACGCTGGCGGATATGGCGCAACCGGTGTTGCACCCGGTGGATATCGGCGCCTTGCGCGCCCGACGCGCAAACGGGCCGCAAGCTGACATTTTGTGATTCAGGTGACAGTGGCAAGCGAAGGCAAACCATGGCAACCCCGGCACGCAAGCTCGATGAACTGATCAGCCACGGCTATAAGCATGGCTTCTACACCGCCGTTGAGACGGACACGGTGCCGTGCGGGCTGGATGAGGACGTGATCCGCATGATCTCGGCCATCAAGGGCGAGCCGGAGTTCATGCTGGAGTGGCGTCTCAAGGCCTTCCGCCACTGGCTCACGATGTCCGAGCCGCACTGGGCGACGGTGACGCACCCGCCCATCGACTACCAGGCAATCGCCTACTATGCCGCGCCGCGCTCCCAGAAGGCCGGACCGAAGACGCTGGCCGAGGTCGATCCGGAGTTGCTGCGCACCTACGAAAAGCTGGGCGTGCCGCTGCACGAGCGCGAGCTGCTGGCCGGCGTGGCCGTGGACGCGGTATTCGACAGCGTCTCGGTGGCCACCACCTTCAAGCAGAAACTGGGCGAACTCGGCATCATCTTCTGCTCGTTTTCCGAGGCGGTGCGGGAGCATCCGGCGCTGGTGCAGCAGTATCTCGGCTCGGTCGTGCCCTATACCGACAACTTCTTCGCCTCGCTCAACTCCGCCGTGTTCAGCGACGGCTCGTTCTGCTATATCCCGCCCGGGGTACGCTGCCCGATGGAGCTGTCGACCTACTTCCGCATCAATGCCAGCAACACCGGCCAGTTCGAGCGCACCCTGATCATCGCCGACCAGGGCGCTTACGTCAGCTACCTGGAAGGCTGCACCGCGCCGATGCGCGACGAGAACCAGCTGCATGCCGCGGTGGTGGAGCTGATCGCGCTGGAAGACGCACAGATCAAGTACGCGACCGTGCAGAACTGGTATCCGGGCGACAAGGACGGCAAGGGCGGCATCTACAACTTCGTCACCAAGCGCGGTGACTGCCGCGGCGCGCGCTCGAAGATCTCGTGGACCCAGGTGGAGACCGGCTCCGCCATCACCTGGAAGTATCCGAGCGTGATCCTGCAGGGCGACGACTCGGTCGGCGAGTTCTATTCAGTCGCGCTGACCAACCACTACCAGCAGGCCGACACCGGGACCAAGATGACGCACCTCGGCAGGAACACCAGGAGCACCATCCTTTCCAAGGGCATCTCGGCCGGCCACGGCCAGAATGCTTATCGCGGGCTGGTGAAGATGGCCAGGAGCGCGGTCGGCGCACGCAACTACTCGCAGTGCGATTCGCTGCTGCTGGGCGACAAATGCGCCGCCCATACCTTCCCTTATATCGAGGTGAAGAACGCCACCGGCCAGGTCGAGCACGAGGCCTCCACCTCGCGCATCGGCGAGGACCAGTTGTTCTACTGCCAGAGCCGCGGCGTCAGCGCGGAGGATGCAGTCTCGATGATCGTGAACGGCTTTTGCAAGGAAGTATTCAAGGAGCTGCCGATGGAATTCGCGGTGGAAGCCCAGAAGCTGCTGGGCGTGAGCCTGGAAGGCAGTATCGGATGAAAGAAGCCAGCCATGCTTGAGATTCGCAAGCTGCACGTCAGCGTAGACGACAAGCCCATCCTGCACGGCATCGACCTCAGCGTGAAGGCCGGCGAGGTGCACGCCATCATGGGCCCGAACGGTTCGGGCAAGAGCACCCTGGCCCACGTACTGGCCGGGCGCGACCGCTTTACCGTGACAGAGGGCGAAGTCCTCTATGACGGCACCAGCCTGCTTGGCATGCCGCCGGAAGAGCGCGCCCGCGCGGGCATCTTCCTCGCCTTCCAGTATCCGGTGGAAATCCCCGGCGTCTCCAATATCTACCTGCTCAAGGCGGGGCTCAACGCGATCCGCAAGCACCGCGGCGAGCCGGAGCTGGACGCCATGGATTTCCTCGCCCTGGTCAAGGACAAACTCCAGCTCATGGAGATGGACCAGGACCTGCTTTACCGATCGGTGAACGAGGGCTTCTCCGGCGGGGAGAAGAAGCGCAACGAGATCCTGCAGATGGCAGTGCTGGAGCCGCGGCTCGCCATTCTCGACGAGACCGACTCCGGCCTCGACATCGATGCACTCAAGATCGTCGCCAGAGGCATCGAGGCCATGCGCAGCCCGCAACGTGCGATTGTGCTGGTCACGCACTACCAGCGCCTGCTCGACTACATCGTGCCGGACCAGGTCCACGTGCTTGCGCAAGGCCGCATCGCCAGGTCCGGCGGGCCGGAGCTGGCGCGCGAACTGGAGCGGCACGGCTATGCCGCGATGGAGTCTTCGACATGAGCGCAAGCGGACTGGAGCACTATCTCGCCGAGTTCGCCCGCGTCGAGGCCGCACTGCCCGGCCGCCGTCTGGGCTGGCTTGCGCACGCGCGGCGGCAGGCGCTGGATCATTTCGCCCAGGCCGGGTTCCCCACGCTGCGCCACGAGGACTGGAAATACACCAGCGTGGCCGCACTCGAGCGAAGCCGCTTTGCCGTGGCACTGCCGCAGGCCGGCGACAGCCCGGACCCCGCGGTGGCAGCCCAGATCGAGGCGCTTGCCCTGGCCGGCGCGCAGCTGATGGTGTTCGTCAATGGCACGCACCAGCCGCAATGGTCGCGCATCGGCACCCTGCCTGCGGGCATCGAGCTGGCCAGCCTCGCCGCGACGCTGGAGCGCGCGCCGGACTGCCTGGAAGCGCTGCTGTTGTGTCGCACAAGCGACTACCCGTCCGGCTTCGCCGCCTTGAACATGGCGTTCATGACCGACGGTGCCTATATCCGCGTGGCGGCCGGCACCGTCCCGGAACAGCCGATCCACCTGCTGTTCCTCGCCACGGCTGGCGAGGTGGCAATCCATGCGCGCAACCTCGTGGTGGCGCAAGCCGGCAGCCAGGTCTGCATCGTGGAGCACCACGCCGGCCTGGATGGCCTGGCCTATTGCACCAATACCATCACTGACATCGTTGCCGAGCGTGATGCGCAGGTCGAACATCACAAGCTGCAGCAGGAGAGCCTCAAGGCCTTCCATATCGCCGGCGTGAACCTGGACCAGCGGCAGGGTAGCCGCTGCGCCTCCAGTTCCTTTGCCCTGGGCGGCGCCCTGGCGCGGGTCGACATCAATGTCGGGCTGAATGCCGAGCATACCGAGTGTTCGCTGGACGGGCTGTATATGACCGCCGGGCGGCAGCATGTCGACCACCACACCCGCGTCGACCACGCCAGCCCGCACAGCAAGAGCCGCGAGTTGTACAAGGGCGTACTGGCGGGCGCCTCGCGCGCCGTCTTCAACGGCAAGGTGGTAGTGCATGCCGATGCCCAGCACAGCGATGCGCACCAGTCCAACCGCAATCTGCTGCTGTCCGACCAGGCCGAGGTCGACACCAAGCCGCAACTGGAGATCTATGCCGACGACGTCAAATGCGGCCACGGCGCCACCGTCGGCCAGCTCGACGCCGAGCAGATCTACTACCTGCGCTCGCGCGGGATGGACGATGCCGCGGCGCGTGCGCTGCTGACCTTTGCCTTCGCCGAAGAGGTCGTCAGGCGGCTCGGCCCTGCCCCATTGCGCACGCGGCTGGAAACGCTCTTGCGCGGCAAGCTGCCGGAGCCTGTGAAGGAGCTGCCATGAACACGGCTGCGCATGAACGGATGGCCGTGGAGCACGCGGTGCCGGCCGCCAGCCTGGAGGTGGAGCGGCTGCGGAAGGATTTCCCGATCCTGCGCCAGACCATCAACGGCAGGCCGCTGGTCTATCTGGACAACGCCGCCACCACCCAGAAGCCGCAAAGCGTGATCGATTGCGAAGCGCATTACTACGCCGCGCTCAACGCCAATATCCACCGCGGCGTGCATACCCTGAGCCAGCGCGCCACCGATGCCTACGAGGCCGCGCGCGACGCAGTGCGAGACCTGATCAACGCCGCCGGGCGCGAGGAAATCGTGTTCGTGCGCGGCACCACCGAGGCCATCAACCTGGTGGCGGCAAGCTTCGGCCAGCGCCTGCGCCCGGGCGACGAGGTCCTGATCAGCGCGATGGAGCACCACTCCAATATCGTGCCGTGGCAACTGGCGTGCCAGCGCACCGGCGCCTTGCTGCAGGTGGCGCCGATCAACGATGCCGGCGAGCTGATGCTGGAGCAGTTCGCGCGATTGCTCGGCCCGCGCACCAGACTGGTCGCGCTGACGCACCTCTCCAACGCGCTTGGCACCGTCAACCCGGTGCGGCACATCATCGAGCTGGCGCATGACCATGGCATCCCGGTGCTGATCGATGGCGCCCAGGCCGTGCCGCACCTAAAGGTCGACGTGCAGGCCCTCGATTGCGATTTCTACGCGTTCTCCGGGCACAAGCTTTACGGGCCCACCGGCGTCGGCGTGCTCTACGGCAAGGCCGCGCTGCTCGATGCCATGCCGCCTTACCAGGGCGGCGGGGACATGATTCGCGAGGTCACGTTCCGCAAGACCACCTACAACGAGCTTCCCTACAAGTTCGAGGCGGGCACCCCCAATATCGCCGGCGTCATCGCCCTTGGCGCCGCCATCGGGTACGTGCGCGCGCTCGGCCTGGAAGCCATCGCCGCCCACGAGCACGCGCTGCTCGCTTACGCCAGCGCGCAGGCAGCGAGGATCGCCGGCCTGCGCATGATCGGCACGGCTGCCGACAGGGCGAGCATCCTCTCGTTCACGCTGGACGGCATCCATCCCCACGATGTCGGCACCATCCTCGATCAGCACGGCGTGGCGGTCCGTGCCGGCCACCATTGCGCCATGCCGGTGATGGAGCGCTTCGGCGTGCCCGCCACGGTGCGCGCTTCCTTCGCGCTGTACAACACGCGTGAAGAGGTGGATGCACTGTTTGCTGCCGTGCGCGCGGCACAGGAGGTATTCGCCTGATGTCTGACCTGCGCAACCTCTACCAGGAAGTGGTTGTCGACCACAGCCGCTCGCCGCGCAATTTCGGGCGGCTGGCGGCAGCGAACCGCAGCGCCGAGGGCTTCAACCCGCTGTGCGGCGACCGGCTGACGCTGTACCTGAGAATCCGCGACGCGGTGATCGAAGACGCCAGCTTCGAGGGCTCGGGCTGCGCCATCTCCACTGCCTCTGCGTCGCTGATGACGGAAGCGCTCAAAGGCAAGACCGAGGCGCAGGCGCGGGCCTTGTTCTGCGGCTTCCACACGCTGGTCACCGGAAAGCCGGGGCAGTCCGAAGTGCCGATGGGAAAGCTGGAAGTCCTGGCCGGCGTGCGCGAGTTCCCGGCGCGCGTGAAGTGCGCCACCCTGGCCTGGCATACCATGCAAGCCGCTTTGGAGAACAGCGCCAGGCCGGTCTCAACGGAGTAGAACCCCATGAGCATGATCGATTGGCTGCACAAGGCCAGGGAACACGAAGACAGGTTCGAGGCTGAGCCGGACAGCCTCGAGGGGCGGGTGATAGCGGCCTTGCGCACGGTGTACGACCCCGAGATCCCGGTCAATATCTACGACCTTGGCCTGATCTACCAGCTATCGGTGGACGAAGCCAGCGGCAAGGTCGGGATCCGCATGACGCTGACCGCGCCGGGCTGCCCGGTGGCGCAGACCTTCCCCGGCGTGGTGGAGAGCGCGGTGATGGAAGCCAGCGGGGTGGACGCGGTCGAGGTAGAACTGGTGTGGGACCCGCCCTGGTCGAGAGAACGGATGAGCGAGGCGGCACGCCTGGAACTGGGGCTGCTCTGAGATGAGCGAGTGGATCGATGTCGCCCGAGCCGAGGACTTCGCGCCCGGCACTTGCCGCAGCGTCGATATCGATGGCGTCCAGGTCGCGGTATTCAATGTGGATGGCAATTACTACGCCATCGAGGACCTCTGCTCGCATGAGGCCGAGCCGCTCTGCGGCGGCGACGTGGAAGGCCAGGAAGTCGTCTGCCCGCGCCACGGCTCGCACTTTTCCCTGCTGACGGGCGAGGCGCTGTCCCCGCCCGCCTACGAGCCGGTGGCGACGTTCCCGGTCCGGGTGGCGGACGGCAAGGTGCAGGTCAGGGACGAGCGCGGGGAATAAGCGTACAACCCCGATCAGTCACTTGGCCGGGGGCGGGTCTGGACGCACTGTCGCCAGGCTGCGCCGCCTTGCCATCCCCGCCGATCCCATCTCTAATAGTCTTGAGTACCGTCCAGGCAACCAACGACGGCCAGGAGGCGAAATGCGCTGCACCAGTTGCGGTTTCGCGAACCTCGCGGGAGCCAACTTCTGTGAGGCGTGCGGAGCAAAGCTTGGCCGAGCCTGCCCTCAGTGTGGTGAGGAAGCCACTGCAGCCGCGAAGTTCTGCCGCGCTTGCGGCTTTGCGCTGACCGACGCCCCGGTCGGCACCGCTGCCACGCCAGCGCCGCCCGCGGCCACGGCCCCGGTCCTCTACACCCCGCCCCACCTTGCCGGGCGCATCCTGGCCGAACAGGCGGCAATGGAGGCCAGGGGCGAGACCGCCGGCGAGCGCAAGACCATCACCGCGCTGTTTGCCGACATGGCCGGCTCGACCGCGCTGACGCAGGACCTCGACCCCGAAGACGCGCGCCGGCTGATCGACCCCGTGGTGACGCTGATGATGGAAGCCGTCCACCACTATGAGGGCTATGTGGCCAAGTTCCTCGGCGACGGCATCCTGGCGCTGTTCGGCGCGCCGATTGCCCACGAGGACCATGCCTTGCGCGCGCTCTACGCGGCGCTGCGCATGCAGGACGCGATGCATCGCCACAGCGACCGGGTGCGGCTGGAGCAAGGCATCCCGCTGCAGATCCGGATCGGCGTCCATACCGGCGAAGTCGTGGTGCGCTCGATCCGCAAGGATGACCTGCACACCGACTACGATCCGGTCGGGCACACCATCCATATCGCTTCGCGCATGGAGGGGATTGCCACGCCGGCGTCGATCCTTGTCAGCGAATCGACCCACAAGCTCACCGAAGGCTATTTCGAGTTCACGGCGCTGGGGACCACCCATGTCAAGGGCGTGCGGGATCCGCTCGCGGTATATGAAGTCGTCGGCCTGGGAGCCTTGCGCACGCGCCTGCAGGTGGCCGCGCACCGCGGCCTCGCCAGGTTTGTCGGGCGCCAGGATGAGCTGGCGCACTTGCACGCGGCGCTGGGGCAGGCCAAGGCTGGACACGGGCGCATTGTTGCGGTGGTCGGCGAAGCGGGGGTCGGCAAGTCCCGGCTGTTCCATGAGTTCAAGGTCAGATCGCAGCAGGGCTGCCTGGCGCTGGAGACCTTCTCGGTCTCGCACGGCAAGGCGTTTGCCTACCTGCCGCTGATCGAGATGCTGAAGAGCTATTTCCAGATCACGGCGCAGGACGGCGACCGCAGCTGCCGCGAAAAGGTGACCGGCAGGCTGCTGACCCTGGACCGTTCGCTGGAAGAACACCTGCCCTACCTGCTCTACCTGCTCGGCACCATCGAGCCCGACTCGCCGTTGCCGACCATGGACCCGACCATCCGGCGCCAGCGCACCTTCGAGGCGATTGCGCGGCTGCTGGTCCGGGAAAGCCTCAACCAGCCGCTGGAAGTCATTTTCGAAGACCTGCAATGGCTGGACGGCGAGACCGAGGCCTTCCTCAATATGCTGATCGACCATGTGCCCGGCGCGCGCATCCTGCTGCTGGTGAACTACCGGCCGGAGTACAGCCATCGCTGGAATGCGGACGGGCATTATTCGCAGCTGCAGCTGCAGCCGCTGGGGCAGGCGGAGGCGCAGGAACTGCTGACCGCGCTGCTCGGGGACGACCGCAGCCTGGTGCCGCTGAAGCGGCTGATCCTCGACAAGACCGAAGGCAACCCCTTCTTCATGGAGGAAGTGGTCCAGACCCTGGCCGAGGAAGGCGCGCTGCTCGGCCAGCCCGGCTGCTACCGCATCGAGACCGCGCCGGCCCTGCTCCATATCCCCACCACCGTGCAAGGCGTGCTGGCCGCCCGTATCGACCGGCTGCCGCTGGCCCAGAAGGAGCTGTTGCAGACCCTGGCCGTGATTGGCAAGGAGTTCCCGCTGAGCCTGGTCCTGCGCGTGACCGGCTTGCCGGAAGACCACCTGCATCCGCTGCTGTCCGACCTGCAGGCTGCGGATTTCATCTACGAACGGCCGGCATTCCCTGAGGTCGAGTACGCCTTCAAGCACGCGCTGACCCAGGAGGTGGCCGGCAGCTCGCTGCTCACCGAGCGGCGCAGCGCCTTGCATGAAAGCTCCGCCCAGGCCATCGAGGCGCTCTTCCATGGCCGGCTCAAGGACTACTGCAGCGAACTGGCGCACCACTACAGCAACAGCGGCAACATCCCGAAGGCGGTCGAGTACCTGCACTGCGCCGGCCAGCAAGCCCTGCTGCGCTCGGCGCAGGCCGAAGCGATCCGGCACCTGAGCATGGCCATCGACCTGCTCAAGCGGCAACCCGACAGTGCCGAACGCGCGCGCCAGGAACTGACGCTGCTGCTTGCGCTCGGGCCGGCCCTGATTGCGGCCCGGGGCCAGGCATCGCCCGAAGTCGAGGGCAATTACCGGCGTGCGCTCGCCTTGTGCGAGCAAGGCCAGCAGACGCCCTACCTGTTCTCGGCACAGCTGGGGTTGTGGGCGTTCTATCAGCTTCGTGCGCAATACGAGGTCTCGCTGCCTTTGGGCAAGCGGCTGCTTGCGCTGGCCATGAAGTCGCAGAAGCCCAAGCAGCTGGCGGAGGGCCATCGCGCGATCGGCGCCACGCTGTTCCGCCTTGGCATGCTGGACGCCGCGCGCAAGCATGTTGAGGCGGTGCTCGCGGTGCCGCATCCTGAGCAACCGGCGTACGACTTCCTCACGGGCTACGGGCGCGACCCGGCCGTCCACGCCACCAGCACGCTGGGCTGGATCCTGTGGTACCAGGGCTTGGCGGACCAGGCACTGGCGCGCTGCCAGGAGGCGCTGGCCATGGCCCGTGCCCGCCCGGATGCGTACAACCTTGCCCTGTGCCTGGTCTTTGCCGCGGAACAGCATCAATGCCGGCACGAAGTCCGGCTGACACAGGAGTACGCCGAAGCCGCCATCGCCATCTCGGGCGAACAGGGTTTTCCGATCTACCTGGCGTGGGGCACCGTCCTGCAGGGCTGGGCGATGGCGGCGCTGGGCAGTCACCAGGAAGGCGTTGCGCTGATGCGCCAGGGCGTGGCCGCTTATGAGGCCACCGGCGGCAGACTGGGCATGCCGAACCTGCTGGCCCTGGTTGCCGAGGCCTGCGGCAAGGCAGGCCAGACCACCGCCGCGCTGGACGTGCTCACGCAGGCACAAGCGCTGGTGGAAGAGACCGGAGAACGGCTGGATGAGGCAACCGTGTACCGGCTGCGCGCCGAGATGCTGCTGCAGCTGTCGGCAGAGCGCCCTGCGCCGCCGGCCGCGCAGGAGGAAGCCGAAGCCTGCTTGCACCGGGCCATCACGGTCGCCCACGAACAAGGTGCAAAGCCGCTGGAGCTGCAGGCCACCCTGAGCCTGGCCCGGCTGTGGCGGCAACAAGGCAAGGTCGACGCGGCGCGTCAAGTGCTGGCGCGGGTCCACGGCAGCTTCAGCGAGGGCACCGACACCGCGGACTGGCAGGAGGCCCAGGCGCTGCTTGCAGCGCTGGCGGCCGACCAGGCCAATACCCCGGAGCGCCCCCACGCATGACCTCGACGCCAGGCCTCCCCCTGCAAGACCGCTTCGTCGCGCTGTGGACACGTGCGGGCGGCACGCACGCGGCCGACGCCTATGCCGATCTCGCTCGTTGCTACGGTGAGCCGACGCGGCACTACCACACCCTCGACCATGTCCGTCGCTGCCTGCAAGACCTGGACTGGGCGCGCAGCGCGATACCGGATACCGACGAGGTGGAACTGGCGCTCTGGTGCCACGACGTCATCTACGTGCCCGGCGCCACGGACAACGAGCAACGCAGCGCCGCATGGTTGCGCCATTGGTCGGGCGGCAGCATCGCCGCCGCCGCGCGCGTGGCCGCCCTTATCCTGGAAACCACCCACGCCGAAGTGCCGGCAAGCCTGGCCGGCCGCTTCACCGCCGACATCGACCTGGCGGCGCTGGGCTGCAGCCGCGCGCGCTTCCAGGAAAATGGCGCCAACCTGCGGGCCGAACGCACCGACCTGGACGACGCCGCCTATGACGCCGCCGAGCGCGCCTTCCTGAGTGCGCTGCTGGCCAGCCCGCGCATCTACACCACCGACCTGTTCCAGGCGCGCTACGAGGCGCAGGCACGCGCCAACCTGACGTGGCGGCTGGCGCAGCCGGCCTGGCCTACAGGAACTCCCCGCTGATATCGATGCTGGAGCGCCGGCCCACGCTGTCGTAGTGCTGCTCCAGCCACCGGCTCGCTTCTGCGCGGCCCTTGTCGCGCAGCGAGCACAGGAAATTCCAATCGGCGTTGTACTTGGTGGAAACCCCCAGCGCGGCCATGGTCTGGTCCGAGCGGATCGAATGGATCCACACCTCCTTCATCTCCGTGCCGTCGAGCTTGCCCTGCTGGATCAGCGACGTGACGAAGGCAATGGCGCGCATCTCGCGCATCAGCGACGAGTTGAAGCTGACCTCATTGACGCGATTCAGAATATCCGCGGCCGTGGTCGGCACGCCGTGGCGCACGATCGGGTTGATATGGACGATCACCACATCGTGGGTCTGGCAGTGATAGATCAGCGGGAAAATCGCCGGGTTGCCGACATAGCCGCCATCCCAGTAGTGCTGGCCGTCGATGCTGACCGCCTGGAACAGCGTGGGCACGCAGGCCGAGGCCAGCACGGCGTCGATGCTGAGTTCCTCGGGCGGGAAGATGCGTATCCGGCTGGTCTCGATATTGGTCGCACACAGGTAGAGCCGGATCGGGCAATGCTCGCGCAGTGCCGCAAAGTCGACCTGGCTGCCGAGCACGTCGCGCAGCGGATTGAGGTTGTTGGGATTGAACTGGTACGGCGACAGCAGGCGCAGCGCGATGTCGGCCATCGCATACATCGGCGAATGGTTCAGGCCCAGCGTATGGCTGCTCTTGAACCAAGGCAGCCACCGGAACGGGTTGTAGCGCTGCGCCGAGTGCGCGATCGCCTCCCAGAAATCATGCAAGGCCAGGCGCGCACCGTCACTGCCGCCCTGCAGCAGCCCGTAGGCCAGCACGGTGGCGTTCATGGCCCCGGCGCTGGTGGCGCTGACGCCTTCGATCGCCAGCCTGCCGTCCTCCAGCAGCCGGTCGAGCACGCCCCAGGTAAAGGCGCCATGCATGCCGCCGCCCTGCAGGGCGAGCGCCACAGGCTTGGGTTGTGCAGGCTCTGGCTGCATGCGGTCTTCCCTTCAGCGGCGGCAACCCGCCATGCTCAAGTGTAGGGAAGAACTGTGCGTGCAGCGTAGTGCCGGACGCGCGCAGTGGCACACAGCACGTGTGCCCTGGCCAGGCAGGACCAGGGCCGCAAGCTCCGGGACGATGCGCTGGCGCATAACGCAACTGAGCCAGGCTGCGGCCAGGTACTACAATGGCCGCATAAAAGCAGAACAGCTTTCCTTCGTGCGTCAAATACCTCACTTTCCGGCCCGCAAAGCCATTTCCCGCCCGGCCTCCCTGATCGTTGCCGCCAGCCTTGTCCTGGTCTGCATGATCGCGGCCCTTGGTGCCCTCGCCCTGGTGCAGATGCGCAGGGATGCACTGGACAATGCCAGCGAGGCCTCGGCCAACCTGGCGCTGACGCTGGAACGCAGCATCACGCGCAACCTGCAGATCCATGAGCTGGCAATCGGGGGCATAGTGGAAGCCATGCACGATCCCGCACTGCTGGCGCAACCGCCGGCGCTGCGCCAGCGGCTGCTGTTCGACCGCTTGATCAACGCCGAAGACATGGGCTCGCTGCTGGTCACCGACGCCAACGGCACGATGGTGTTCGACTCGCACCAGTGGCCGCCGCGCCCGGTCAACGTTTCTGACCGCGACTACTTCCAGGTCCACCGCAGCGGCGATCACAGCGGCCTGTTCCTGAGCCGGCCGTTCCAGCCGCGCCTGGCGCCGGAGAACAAGTCCATCGGCATCAGCCGGCGGCTTTCCGCACCGGACGGCAGCTTTGCCGGCACCGTGGTCGGCACCTTGCGCCTGAACTACTTCCGCAAGCTGTTCGATGGCGTAAGCCTTGGCGCGGGCGGCACCCTGACGCTGCTGCGCACGGACGGCACCATCATCATGCGGCGGCCCTATGAAGCCGAATCGATCGGGCGCGACATCTCCGGCAGCCCGTCATTTGCACCGCTGCTGCAAGGCACGCAAGGCACGTTTATCGGCGTCGCGGCAGTCGACGGGGTGCAGCGGCTCTACAGCTTCAGGCGCACTCCGGGCTTTCCGCTGCTGGTCGTGGTGGGACGCGCCACCCACGACGTGCTGGCACCCTGGCACAAGCGCGCCTGGGTGTTCGGGGCGATGATCATCGCGCTGGACGCTGCCATCATCGCGCTCTCGGTATTGCTGTCGCGCCAATGGCGGCGCCGTGCCGAGATGGAAGAGCACCTGCGCTGGATGGTCAACACCGATGGCCTGACCGGCCTTGGCAGCCGCCGTGCGCTGGACGATGCCGCCGACGTGGAATGGCGGCGCGCGCGCCGCCACAGCCAGCCTTTGTCGCTGCTGATGCTGGACGTCGACCACTTCAAGGAATTCAATGACCGCTACGGCCACCAGGCCGGTGACGATGCGCTGGCAGCGGTGGGCGCCTGCATCCAGCGCCAGGTGCGGCGGCCGGGCGACTATGCGGGGCGCTATGGCGGCGAAGAGTTTGCCATCCTGCTGCCGCACACCAACGCTGCCGGCGCGGCCGCCATGGCGGAGGCCATCCGCGCTGCCGTCCAGGCCTTGCAGATTCCGAATGCTGCCGGTGCCGACGGGCACTTGACGGTCAGCATCGGTGCGGTGACCGATGCCAACGGCCCCGGCAACGAAAAGGATTTCGCCGAGCTGCGCGCCTTTCTCCGTGCCGGCGACGAAGCGCTCTACCTGGCCAAGCGCTCCGGGCGCAATTGCGTCGCAACCTTCGGCGCCACGGCAGCGGCGATGGCGTCCTGAGGGCCCGTCGCCGCGGCTACGCCAGTTCGAACCCATGCCGCGCCAGCGGCAGTGAACGGATGCGCTCGCCCGTGGCAGCAAACAGCGCATTGGCCAGCGCCGGCGCCAGCGTCGGCACCGCCGATTCCCCCACGCCGTCGGCGCCGATGTCATCACGCCCTGCCCCAGCTCGGCGGAAGGCACCATGATGGTCACGCTGCCATCGGCATCGATGCGCAGCCACGCGTTGATATCGTCGGGATCGCGCGCGGGCGCATCCGCGGCCTTTGCCAGCGGCAGGTGGAAGCCCAGCACGAACGCTGCCGGCCCGGCGCTGGCAGCCTGCAGGAAGCGGCGGCGACTGGTGTGGCATTCGCTCACGATTGCGCCCTCCCGTCGGTATCGGCCATGCTCTGTCCCCTGGCGGCGCGCAGGATGGCGCGCTCCACGCGCGGGTAGGTGCCGCAGCGGCACAGGTTGGTGATGCCGGCGCGAATGTCTTCAGGCGCGGGCTCCGGGTTCTCCTTCAGCAAGGCGCAGGCGGCCATGATCATGCCGGACTGGCAGTAGCCGCACTGCGGCACCTGCTCGACAATCCACGCACGCTGCACCGGATGCGAATTGTCGGCCGACAATCCCTCAATGGTCGTAATGTCGGCACGTGCCACGCTGCCCACGGGCGTGATGCAGGCGCGCACGGCCTTGCCGTCGACATGCACGGTGCAGGCCCCGCACAGGCCGGCACCACAGCCGAACTTGGTCCCGGTATAGCCCAGGTAGTCGCGCAATACCCACAGCAGGGGCATGTCGCGGTCGGCATCGACGGCATGGCGCTTGCCGTTGATCTTCAGCTGCAATTTCATCGGGGTCTCCTCGTCGCGCACCGGCTTCGCAGTGGCCGGTTCGGTGCGGCCCAGTATCGGCCGCGCGGCATGGCAGGACAATCGACTTGTTTTGCCATGACCTGTGAGGCAAGATCACAGCCATGATCCGCAGGCTCCCCTCGATGCAAGTCCTCCAGGCCTTTGCCGCCACCGCGCGCACGGGCAACATGACGCGCGCCGCCGATGCGCTGTGCGTGACGCACGGCGCCATCAGCCGCCATATCCGTGCGCTGGAGGCACAGCTGGGCTGCACCCTGTTCCTGCGCGCCGGCCGGCAACTGGAACTGACCGCCACCGGGCGCGAGCTTGCCGATGAACTGGAAAGTGCCTTGCGCGCGGTCGAACTGTCGCTGGCCGGTGCCACCGAGCGCCGCGCGCGTGAACGCCAGTCGCTGAGCGTCAATGTCAGCCCCGAGCTGGCCGGCGCCTGGCTGGTACCCAAGCTGCCGCGGTTGCGCGAAGCCCTGCCCGGCCTGGACCTGTCTATCGCAGCCAGCACCGACGACCCGAACTTCGCCCGCTCCGACCTCGACGTCAGCCTGCGCTACGGTCCCGCGCCCTTCACCGGCTACCAGTGCGTGAAGCTGCTGGACGACGACATCATCGCGGTATGCAGCCCCGACTTCGCGCAGCGGCACGCGGGCATGACGGCCGCAGACGCCGCGCACCTGCCGCGGCTGCGGCACGCGCGCTTTCGCTGGGCGCAATGGGGCGCGGCGGCGGGGGTGGTGCTGGACGAGCCGGAAGACGGCATCGTCTTCGACTGCCGCGCACTGCTGATCGAAGCCGCCGCCAGCGGCCTGGGGCTGGCGCTGACGCGCGCCTTGCTGGCACGGGAGGCTATCGCCGCGGGCAGGCTGGTGCAGCCGTTGGCCGCCAGCTTTCCCGCGAGCCACAACTGCTACATCGTCTGGCGTGGGGACAATCCCAAGCAGGCGCTGATCCGGCGCTTCGCGCTGTGGCTGCGCGACGCTGCGGTGCAGGCGTGACCGGCACCGCCCAGCCGCTAGCCCTTCCCTCCCCGCCACACCTGCAGCAGATCCCACGCCGGCGCTTCCCCTTCCGGCTGTGGCAACGCTTGCGCCTCGACCAGCATCGCGCCGGCCTGCGCCTGCAGCTTGTCCAGGCAGCGCGACAGCACGCGTGCCTCTTCCGCCGTCAGGCAGGCAGCCAGCCGCGTATTGAAGTCCCGCGCCTGTGCGAACGCTGCACGGTAGACGGCTTCGCCTTGCTCGGTCAGCGTGAAGGCTGCTGCGCGCCGGTCCTGGGTACGCGTTTCGCGGCGCACCAGACCGCGTTCCACCAGGGCGTGGACGGCGCGGCTGGCCAGCACCTTGTCCAGGCCGGCGCTTTCGGCCAGTTCGGTCAGCCGGGTGCCTGGCTGCTCGCCAAGGAAGGAGATCATGCGCCATTCGCGCCGCGTGACGCCCGCCCTGGCGCGCAGGTGCAGCGCCGCGGCGCCCAGCGCGACGCGGTTCAGGTGGTAGATCCGGTAGTTGATGAAATCCGCCAGCCGCTGCGGCCGCTGCAGGCGGTTGCCGCTGTTGTCGTGTGCCATGCCACACCTGCCAATTAGTTGACTTTGTCAATTATATCGACGGGTGTTAGCTTGCATCGACGCCGCTCGCCGGCGGACAACAAACTGGAGACATCGTGAGCCCTCGCACCTTCCTTCCCCGCTTCGCCGCGTGCCTGCTGGCGGTTGCCGCTGCATGGTCCGCGCCCGCCAGCGCGCAGTCGGACCGTCCGCTGCGCATCCTGGTGGGCTACCCGGCCGGCGGCACCGCCGACCTCGCCGCACGCCTGGTCGGCGACAAGCTGCGCGAGACCCTGAACCAGACCGTGGTCATCGAGAACAAGCCCGGCGCCGGCGGGCGGCTGGTGATGGACTACGCGCGCACGCAGCCGGCCGACGGAAATACCCTGGTGGTGGCCAACTCGGCGGTCATGACCATTGCGCCGCTGGTCTACCGCAAGCTCAACTACGATATCCAGCGCGATTTCACGCCCGTGGCGCAGGCCGCCAACTTCCAGCTGGCGCTCGCTACCGGGCCGGCCAGCCCGGCGCGCACGCTGAAGGACTATGTGGCATGGCTCAAGGCCGGTGCGCAGAACAACTCCTACGCCTCGCCGGCGCTGGGCAGCATCCCGCATTTCTTCGGGCTGATGATCGGCAAGCAGGTTGGCATCGACATGCTGCACGTCCCCTTCAACGGCTCTGCGCCGCTGATGAGCGCGCTGGTCGGCGGGCAGGTGCCGGCTTCGGTCGACACCCTTGCCGACCTGACCGAAATGCACCGCGCCGGCAAGATCCGCGTGCTGGCGACTTCCGGCACCCACCGCTCGGTGGCGCTGCCCGATGTGCCGACCTTCACCGAGCTTGGCTACAAGGGCATCGAAGGTGAAGGCCGCTACGGCCTGCTGGCACCCGCGGGCACGCCGCGCCCGGTGCTCGACAAGCTCAACGCCGCCATCGTCAGGGCCGTGCAGTCGCCGGACGTGCGCGACAAGTTCCTCAAGCTGGGGCTGGAACCCGCAACCGGCCCGGCCGACGCCTTTGCCGGCGTGCTCAAGGCCGACGCCGGCAAGTGGGCACCGGTGGTCAAGGCGTCCGGCTATACCGGCGACTGAAACCCGGCAAACCGACCATGACGATCCGCAATACCCTCTTCATCATGTGCGACCAGCTGCGGCGCGACCACCTGGGCTGCTACGGGCATCCGGCGCTGCGCACGCGCAATATCGATGCGCTGGCCGCGCGCGGCGTGCGCTTCGACCGCGCCTTCGTCACCTCCGGGGTCTGCGGCCCCAGCCGCATGAGCTTCTATACCGGCCGCCATGTCAGCAGCCACGGCGCCACCTGGAACCGCGTGCCGCTGTCGGTCGGCGAAGTCACGCTGGGCGAATACCTGAAGCACAGCGGCCGCGCGCTGGCGCTGGCGGGCAAGACCCATGTGATGCCCGACAACGCCAACCTGAAGCGGCTGCACCTGGATGGCGGCACTGAGCTGGAAACGCTGCTGCGCAGCGGCCACTTCACCGAAGTCGACCGCCATGACGGCCACCACGCCGAGCCGCACAGCGCCTACGCCGACTGGCTGCGCCAGCAAGGCTACGACAGCGCGGATCCGTGGACCGACTACGTGATCAGCGCCGAGAACGAACGCGGCGAGATCGTCTCCGGCTGGCACATGCGCAACGCCGGCCTGCCCGCGCGCGTGGCCGAGCCGCATTCCGAGACCGCGTACACGGTGGACCAGGCGATGCGGTACATCGCCACGCGCGGCGACGATCCGTGGGTGCTGCACCTGTCGCTGGTCAAGCCGCACTGGCCCTACCTGGCGCCCGCGCCCTACCACGCCGCGTATTCGCTCGATGACTGCATGCCGCTGCAGCGCCACGACGCCGAGCTGGAAGACCCGCACCCGGTGCTGTCGGCCTACCGCACGCAGGAAGAATGCGCCAACTTCATGCGCCAGGAAGTCTCGGACACGGTGCGCCCCGCCTACCAGGGCCTGATCCAGCAGATCGACGACCGGCTCGGCCAGCTCTGGGAACAGCTCGAACGCCTGGGCCGCTGGCAGGACACTCTGATCGTCTTCACCGCCGACCACGGCGATTTCCTGGGCGACCACTGGCTGGGCGAGAAGGAGCAGTTCTACGACACTGTGCAGAACATCCCGCTGATCGTCTACGACCCCTCGCCGGCAGCGGATGCCACGCGCGGCAGCGCGCAGGCCAGCATGGTCAGCGCGGTCGACGTGGTGCCGACGGTGCTGGACGCACTGGGCCTGCCGCCGGCCGACCACCGCGTCGAGGGCCGCTCGTTGCTGGGCCTGACGCGCGCGGGCGAGCGAGCCTATGCCGGCAGCTGGCGCGATTTCGTCGTATCCGAGCTGGACTATGCCTATCGCGGCGCTCGCGTGGCGCTGGGCCGCCATCCCGGCGAGTGCCGCGCCTGGATGGTGCGTGACGCGCGCTGGAAATATGTGCACTGGCAAGGGTTCCGGCCGCAGCTGTTCGACCTCCAGAACGATCCGCAGGAGTATTTCGACCTGGGCAGCGACCCCGGCCACGAAGCCGTGCGCAGCGCCATGCGGTTGCGGTTGCTGGAGTGGTTCTGCACGCTCAAGCCGCGCGTGACGGTAACCAGCCAAGAGGTAGCGGCCAAGACCAATGTGTACAAGCAGGCCGGCGTGTTCTTTGGCGTGTGGTGACTACGCCCGGCGTCATCTGCGGTCCGGTGACGTCCCCCTGCCCGGATGGCGTATCCTTTGAAGCGAGGGATGGGGGACCGGTGTTCGCACCGGCAACCGGAGCGATCATGAAACACACCTGGATTCTTGTGGCGGACGAATCCCTCGCCCGCATTTTTGCCTCGCACGCCTCAACCGCGCCAATGGCTCTGGTTGAGGAAATCACTGACGCGGCAGCACATGGCGACCGCGCCAACCTGCGTCGCGACGCCTACGGCCGGCGCGGCCACGCCGCCGTACAGGGCGACGCCGGGCACCCCGGTGCCCACCAGGCCGGGCCGTCCACCGTCACATCGTCGGCCGGCGAGGATGAACTGCACCAGGAAGCGCAGCTGTTTGCCCGCCGCGTGGCGGACTACCTTGCCGATGCGCGCAACAAGCAGCGCTTTGACTCACTGGCGCTGATCGCGGCGCCGCGTTTCCTGGGCCTGCTGCGCAAAGCCCTTCCCGCCGGCGTCACCGACGTCATCACGAAGGAAATTGGCAAGGACTTTACCCACGTGCCCAACAACGACCTGCAACAACGGCTGGCCGACGAGGACATCATTCCCGCACGCCGCGACGCGCGCGTTGTTACCGGCCGGGACCGATAGTGAAGCCGCGCCGCCTCCGGTGCCAGGCCACCGGCGGCGGCGCCGGCGTCAGCGGGCCGTGCCCGAGCCGCTGGCTGCACCGCTGCTGCCGCTGGAGGTGCCGCTCGGGCTGGTCGTGCTGGTAGCGCCGGACGTGCCCGTAGAAGTGCTTGAGCCAGGGGTGGCGCTGCGGCTGCGGCTCTGTTCGGTGACCGAACCGGAGCCGGACAGCGAGCCAGAGCCGGTGGTGCTGCCGGTGGCGGTGCAACCCGCCAGGAAGCCAATTGCGAGCAGGGCTGTGCCGATGCGTAGTGTTGTTTTCATGTCGTCCTCCATCTAGCATGGTTGGCGGCAAGCCTTGCTACACGGCGCAGGCTGCCGGTGAGCGCGCTGGAACGCAGCTCTGCTGCGGAAGACGCAACTGACGTACCAGCGGCGCCATACGACGAGCGGCGCGAGCCGGGTTGGCAACGCGGCGCCCGGCAATGCGGGAAAGTGACATGACTGCGGTCCGGCCACAGTAAGAAGTGCGCGCCGCGGGTAAAAGTTACCGCGCCGGCGCAGTTCAGTATCGACTGAAGATGGCAGGCATCCGTGCTAGCGCGTCAGTGTCCACTTGTAGGCATAGCGGTCCGGGCGGAACAGCAGTTCGCCGCAGAACAACGGTGTGTCCTCGATGTCATGCGGCGTGCTGCGCAGGCGCAACAGCGGTTCGCCCGCGGCAACACCGAGCCGGCGCGCCACGTCCGCGGGCGCGGCAACGGCGGTAGCTTCCATCGCCACTTCCTTGAACCGGTACCCGAGCCGGCTTTCAAACAGCGACATGGCGTCGTTGGTTTCCAGGTCCTCCTGCACCAGGCGGCGCATCAGCGGCTCAGGACCCATCAGGGTGAAATGCGCGACGGCCGCGTCATCCCAGTACCGCACGGTGGCCACGCTCAGCACTTTCTCGCCAGGTTGCAGACGCAGCGCCGCCGCCACATGGGCCGGCGCGCGCACCAGCCGTACCGACGCCAGCTTGCCGTAGGCGAGCTGGCCACGGGCGCGTGCGGTTTCATAGAAACCGGTCAGCGCGCCAAGGCTGGGCGTGTCTGAGGGACGAGTCACGAAACTGCCCTTGCCGTTGACCTTCTCGATCAGGCCGGCGTTGTGCAGCCCGGACAGGGCCTGGCGCACGGTGATCCGGCTAACCGCGAATTCCGCCACCAGCTCCGCCTCGGACGGAAGCTTGGCGCCCGGCCCCCATGTGTTGCTGGCGATTCGCTGGCGAATCTCGTTTTCGATCTCTTTGAACCTGGGCAGCGCCACTTATGTTCCGCCTTGGCGGCGGCTCCGAACTGGGTGGAAGGGATTATACCTATCATGACAGCCTGCGGCGTAACCCTATTGACCTGTTATAACAGGTAATGGCAGTATCCGTCGTCACCAGATATGCGCGCGCCCCCGCAGATCACCGCATGCTGGCAACTCAGGAGACACGCAAATTGAATACCAAGACATCACAAGACACCGCCAGCGCGGCGGCGGAGTTCGACTACATCGTGATCGGCGCGGGATCGGCGGGGTGCGCCGTGGCGGGGCGCCTGGCAGAAGATCCGAGTGCGACCGTGGCGCTGCTCGAGGCCGGGCCGCATGATCATCACTTCTCGATCTGGGCGCCGGTGGGCATTGCCGCGGTGGTGCCCAAGGCCGGCCCGCGCAACTACGCCTACTACACGGTACCGCAACCGGGCCTGAACGGCCGCCGCTCCTACCAGCCGCGCGGGCGTGGCCTGGGCGGCAGCTCCTCGATCAACGGCATGGTCTATATCCGCGGCCATCGGCGCGACTACGACGACTGGGCCGCGCTCGGTTGCCGGGGCTGGGGCTTCGACGACGTCCTGCCCTACTTCCGCCGCAGCGAGCGCAATCCTAGCCTAGCCGGCCAGGAACATCCGCTGCACGGCAATGACGGGCCGCTGCACGTGAGCGACCTGCGCTCGCCCAATCCGTTTGCACAGCGCTTTGTCCAGGCAGCGATCCAGGCCGGCCTGCCTCACAACGACGACTTCAATGGCCACAGCCAGGAAGGCGTCGGCCTGTACCAGGTGACGCAGCGCAACGGCGAACGCTGGAACTCGGCGCGGGCCTACCTGCACAACGGCAATGCCGCGGACACAGCGCTCAATGGCGGCCGTCGCGGCCTGGCGGTGCTGACCGATACGCAAGCGCTGCGCATCGTGTTCGAAGGCAGGCGCGCTGTCGGCGTGGAAGTCGTGCGCGGCGGGGCAGTGCAGACCCTGCGCGCACGGCGCGAGATCGTGGTCAGCGGCGGCACCTTCAACTCGCCGCAGTTGCTGCTGGCATCCGGCATCGGCCCGGCCGCGCACTTGCGCAGCTTCGGCATCGACGTGGTCCATGACCTTCCGGGCGTGGGCGAGAACCTGCAGGACCACCTCGACATCATCGTCAACAAGCAGCTGCAAACGACCGAGCTGTTCGGCAAGACCGGCCGCGGCATGTTGCGGCTGGCGCGCGAGGTGATGCGCTACCGGCGCAACCGCACCGGCATGGTGTCGTCCAATATCGCCGAGGCCGGTGCGTTCCTGCGCAGCCGCCCCGAGCTGGACATCCCGGATGTGCAGCTGCACTTTGCCGTGGCGCTGCTCGGCAACCGCAACCTGGGCAAACTGGGCCACGGCTACTCCTGCCACGCCTGCGTGCTGCGTCCGAAGAGCCGCGGCCATGTGCGCCTGCGCAGCGCCGACATGCGCGAGACGCCGGTGATCGATCCGCGCTTCCTGTCGGCTGAGGAAGACATGGCCGGCATGGTCGCAGGCGTGCGGGCAATCCGCCGCATCTTTGCGCAGCCTGCGCTGGCGCAGTACGGCGGGCGCGAAATCCTGACCGACGCTTTCGGCCCCGACAGCAGCAATGAAGCCGCCATCCGCGACTTCGTGCGCACGCACGCGGACACGGTCTACCACCCGGTCGGCACCTGCAAGATGGGCGTCGACAACATGGCGGTAGTCGACCCGGAACTGCGCGTGCAAGGCGTGGAGGGCCTGCGCGTCGCTGACGCATCGATCATGCCGACGCTGATCGGCGGCAACACCAACGCCCCCGCCATCATGATCGGCGAAAAGGCTGCGGACCTGGTCAAGGCCTCGCACCGCTAAGCCGGCTATCCCCCTGCATCGGCAACCACTACACCGAGGAGACACCCCATGCAAGCCACTGCCGCAACCACCATCAGCCCGGAAGCCTACCGCGCGCTGGACAATGAAGCCTTTCCCTTTGCCGTGCGCCGCTGCACGCCGACGATCGGCGCCGATGTCGAAGGCATCGATTTCCGCGAGCCGCTGGACGACGACACCTATCTCTCACTGCGCCGCGCACTGCTGAAGTACAAGGTGCTGTTCTTCCGCAAGCAGGCAATCACGCCAGCCCAGCACGTGGCCGTGGCGCGCCGCTTCGGCGAGCTGGAAGTGCATCCGATGTTTACCAACCACCCGGAACATCCCGAATTGGTTGTATTCGGGCGCGATGGCACGACGCGCGGGCGCGAGAACCTTTACCACTCGGACGTTAGTTGGCGTGAGATCCCGTCGATGGGTTCGATGCTGCGCTGCGTGGAGTGCCCGGAGGTCGGCGGCGATACCATGTGGATCAATATGGCCGCGGCCTATGAAAACCTGCCGCAGGACATGAAGGCCCGCATCGCCAACCTGAAGGCCGTGCACGACGCCATGCCGACCTTCGGCTCGGCGCTGAACGAAGAAAAATACGCGGAGATGCGCGCCAAGTATCCGCCGATGGTGCACCCGGTGGTACGCACGCACCCGGAAACCGGCGAAAAGATCCTGTTCGTCAACGAAGCCTTCACCACGCATTTCGCCAACTTCGTCAAGGAAGCGCCATATCGCATCGGCTCCGACTACCGCCCGGCCGAACTGGACCTGCTGCAGTACCTGTACCGCCAGGCCGCCGCGCCAGAGTACCAGGTGCGCCTGCGCTGGCAGCCGGACACCATCGCGCTCTGGGACAACCGCTCCACGCAACACTACGCGGTGCAGGATTACTTCCCGGCCGTGCGCCATATGAACCGCGCCACCATCATCGGCGACCGCCCGGTCTGACCGTCCCCACCCAAAGACAATCCGAGGCAACCGGCATGAACATCGTCGACAAGTTCTATATCAATGGCAAGTGGGTGCAGCCCGCAGCGGGCGCGACCCAGGCCGACATCATCGATCCTGCCACCGAAGCGGTCGCGGGCACGCTCGCCATGGGCACCGCGGCGGACGTGGACCAGGCCGTGGGCGCGGCGCGCGCAGCCTTCCCGGCCTGGTCGGTGTCCACGCGTGAAACACGCATCGCCCTGCTTGAGCGCATCATCGCCGCCTACCAGGCGCGCATGGGCGACCTGGCGCAGGCGGTGCGCCAGGAGATCGGCGCACCGATTACGCTGGCCACCAATCTGCAGGCCGCGATCGGCCTGGCACAGCTGCAGGCAACGCTGCAGGCGCTGCGCGACTTCGAGTTCGAAACCACCCGCGGCAACAGCTGCATCCTGCGCGAGGCCATCGGCGTGGCGGCGCTGATCACGCCGTGGAACTGGCCGCTGAACCAGATCGCGGCCAAGGTGGCGCCGGCGCTGGCGGCGGGTTGCACCGTGGTGCTCAAGCCATCCGAGATCGCGCCGCTGGACGCCCGGATCTTCGCCGAGATCATGGATGCCGCGGGTACGCCGCCGGGTGTCTTCAACATGATCTATGGCGAGGGCCGCGCGGTGGGGGCCGCGCTGTCGTCGCATCGCGACGTCGACATGGTGTCGATCACCGGCTCGACCCGCGCCGGCGTGGAAGTGGCCATCAGCGCCGCGCCCACGGTCAAGCGCGTGGCGCAGGAGCTGGGCGGCAAGTCGCCGATGATCATCCTGGACGATGCCGACCTGCAGGCGGCGGTGACCAGCGGCGTGGCGCAGTGCACGGTCAACACCGGACAGACCTGCATCGCGCCGACGCGCATGCTGGTGCCGCGCTCGCGCTATGAGCAGGCCGTGCAGATTGCCGCCGCCGTCGCCAACGCGGTCAAGGTGGGCGACCCGTCCGACCCCGAAACCAAGATGGGCCCGATCTCCAACCGCGGCCAGTACGACAAGGTGCAGCGCCTCATCGGGGTGGGCATCGAGGAAGGCGCGCGCGTGGCCGCAGGCGGCCCCGGCCGCCCCGACGGGCTGCAGCGCGGCTTCTATGCGCGCCCGACCATCTTTGCCGACGTGCGCAATGACATGACCATCGCGCGCGAAGAGATCTTCGGGCCGGTGATATGCCTGCTGCCGTACGACTCAGAAGAAGAGGCGGTGGCAATCGCCAATGACACCGAGTTCGGCCTGGCCGCCTACATCGCGTCGGCCGACGCGGCGCGGGCACGCAAGCTGGCCGCTCGCCTGCGCGCCGGCAGCGTGCGCATCAACGGCGCGACAATGGACCTCACCGCACCGTTCGGCGGCTACAAGACGTCCGGCAACGGGCGTGAATACGGCCCCGAAGGCATTGCCGAGTTCCTTGAAACCAAGACGGTGACAGGTTGAGCCTGCGCGCTCCCGCCCGCAGTCACCGTACCGCCCGGTCGTGCAGCGCCATGCTGCCGGCCGGGCGGTGTCGCTTGTAAGGCGCCTCGCTGCCGAGCTTGTCTGACATGCGCAGGCGGCGGCGTCCGACAGCCGCAGCCTGCCGGCCAGCTATCTTCATAGCAGCGCCAGGCCTTTTGCCAGGGCGCCCGACTATGTCGACCATTCCCGATTCCGCGCCTTCTTCGCTGCCCCCTGCTTCGCCCGTTCCGTTGCCCGCCGACGGCAGCCCGCATGCCGGCGCCGACACCGAGGGCGCCGCCGGGTCCCGCACGATGGCGGAGATGGCTGACTCAGTCGTGCCGGCCGATGCCGTCACCGCCTCGCTGCACCGTGCCAGCGTGGCACTGGTGGTGCTGGCGACGCTCTTTTCGCTGTACGCCGTGCATATCGCACGCGAATTCCTCATTCCGGTGGTGCTCGCGATCGTCCTGGCCTACCTGCTGGACCCGCTGGTCTGCGCGTTGCAGCGGCTGGGCCTGCCGCGCGCGCTGGCGGGCACCGTGGTGTTGCTGGCCGTGCTGAGCGCCCTGCTCAGCGGCGCCTACCTGCTGCAGGGGCAGGTGGAATCGATCGTCAACAGCCTGCCCGAGACGGCCAGCAAGCTGTCGCGCTCGGTCGGCGCGCTGATGAGCGGCGACGATTCCATGTGGCAGAAGGTACGTCGCGCCGCCACCGTCCTCAGCGGCACAGGCCAGCCCCCGCCCGCACGCGGCACGCAGGTGGTGGTGGAGCAAGCGCCCGCCCAGATCCACAACATGCTGCTGGCCGGCTCGGTCAGCATCTTCACCATGGCCGGACAGGCAGTGGTAGTGGTCTTCCTGCTGTACTTCCTGCTGCTGGCCGGCGATACCTTCAAGCGCAAGTTCATCAAGATGGTCGGGCATACCATTTCCGAGAAGAAGATCAGCGTGCACATGCTGGACGAGGTCAACCGCTCCATCCGCCGTTACATGGGCATGCTGCTGGTGACCAATACGGCCCTGGGCGCCTGTACCTGGCTGCTGCTCAAGTGGCTGGGCGTGCACAACGCCGGCAGCTGGGCAATCGCGGCCGCGGCGCTGCACCTGGTGCCCTACTTCGGCGCCCTGGCAATCGCGGTCTGCCTGGGGGTGGTGACCTTCATGCAGTTCGGCACGCTCGGCATGGCAGCCGCGGCAACGGTCGGATCGCTGCTGATCGCCACGCTGATCGGGTCGGTCGTCACCACCTGGATGACCGGCCGCATGGCGCGCATGAACGCGGTGGCCGTATTTGTTGCACTGCTCCTGTTCACCTGGCTCTGGGGCGTATGGGGCATGTTGCTCGCCATCCCGCTGATCACCATCGCCAAGGTGGTTGCCGATCACATTGAAGGGCTCGAAGTGGTGGCAGAGTTCCTTGGCGAATAGCCGCCCGCCATCGCCCAACGGCACTATCGATCCGCCGCTATACTGGAAAAGCGAATGCTGCACCACAGCATTCTTGCTACGCCGGGATCGTGCGGAGGAAAACAATGATGTCTATATGCGACCTGTGCGAGTCGCAGCTGGACCGGCCGGGCCACGTGCCGCCGCATCCCAGGCTGGTGATGTCGGCGACCTTGCGCACCGCCAGCGGCCAGAATGCGTTTGTGTACCGTTGCGCGCACTGCGGCCAGACACTGCTGCTGGCCTCGCCCGATGGCGAGGCGCCCGACCGCTGGACCCGGCTGGATGCCGACGGATGGGACTGAGCGGGATGGCTCCCGGCTGACTTGTGCTTGCGGTTGCGCAAATCGACGGCTTGCGGGTGTGGGCATAATCGTCTCAGCAGTTCCCAACCGCAAGCCATGGCCAAGAAATTTCCCCTTCATCCCCGCCACCCCGAGCGCATCTGCTGGGGCTGCGACAAGTACTGCTCCGTAGACGACATGGGCTGCGGCAACGGCTCCAGCCGCACGCAGCACCCGATTGAACTGCTCGGCGACGACTGGCTGGAGTACGGCGACTGGGGTATCGAAGCACCTGCCGGTCCGCCAGAGACCTCAACCTAGACCGCCGGATTACAATCGTTGTCTCAGGCTTCCACAAGACGTCCGGCACCGCCGGCATCCACCGAGACAACCATGCTGAACCTCCAGGACTCCTCGCTGCTGCGGCAGCAGTGCTATATCGACGGCCGCTGGGTCGACGGCGAGCGCCGCATCGACGTCACCAACCCGGCCACCGGCGAGCGCGTGGGACAGGTCCCGCAACTGGGCGCCGATGAAACCCGCCAGGCCATCGAAGCCGCCAACCGCGCGCTGCCGGCATGGCGCGCCCGCACCGCCAAGGAGCGCTCGGCGCTGCTGCGCAAATGGTTCGAACTGATCATGGCCAACCAGGAAGATCTGGCGCGCATCATGACCGCCGAACAGGGCAAGCCGATCGCCGAAGCGCGCGGCGAAATCGCCTACGCGGCCTCGTTTATCGAATGGTTTGCCGAGGAAGGCAAGCGCGTCTATGGCGACACCATCCCGGCGCCGGTCAGCAACCAGCGCATAGTCGTGACCAAGGAGCCGGTGGGGGTATGCGCAGCCATCACGCCGTGGAACTTCCCCGCCGCCATGATCACGCGCAAGGCCGGCCCGGCCCTGGCGGTAGGTTGCACCATGGTGCTCAAGCCGGCATCGCAAACCCCGCTGACAGCGCTGGCGCTGGTGGCCCTGGCCGAGCGCGCGGGCATTCCGGCCGGGGTGTTGTCGGTGGTGACCGGCTCGGCCGGCGCCATCGGCGGCGAGATGAGCAGCAACCCGCTGGTGCGCAAGCTCACCTTCACCGGATCGACCGAGGTTGGCCGCGTGCTGATGGCCCAGACCGCGTCGACGATCAAGAAGGTGTCGATGGAGCTGGGCGGCAATGCGCCCTTTATCGTGTTCGACGATGCCGACCTGGACGCGGCGGTTGAAGGCGCGATCGTGTCCAAGTACCGCAATGCCGGGCAGACCTGCGTCTGCGCCAACCGCATCTACGTGCAGACGGGCGTGTACGAGGCGTTTGCGCAGAAGCTGGTGGCGGCAGTAGCGGCCCTGAAGGTCGGCAACGGCATGGAAGATGGCGTGCGCATCGGCCCGCTGATCGACGACAAGGCCGTGGCCAAGGTGGAAGAGCATATCGCCGACGCGCTCGGCAAGGGCGCGCGCCTGCTGCAGGGCGGCCAGCGCCATGCGCTGGGGCATTCTTTCTTCCAGCCGACCGTACTGGCCGACGTCGGCGCCGGCATGCTGGTCGCGCGCGAGGAAACCTTCGGCCCGCTGGCACCGCTGTTCCGCTTCGAAACCGAGGATGACGTCGTCGCCATGGCCAACGACACCGAGTTTGGCCTCGCCAGCTACTTCTATGCCCGCGACCTGGGCCGGGTCTGGCGCGTCTCCGAACGCCTGGAATACGGCATGGTGGGCGTCAATACCGGCCTGATCTCCAACGAGGTGGCGCCGTTCGGCGGCGTCAAGCAGTCTGGCGTGGGCCGCGAGGGCTCGCACTACGGCATCGAGGATTACCTGGTCATCAAGTACACCTGCATGGCCGGCATCTGATTGCCGCGACTCAGTACGCCGTGTCCGCGCACACGGCGTGCCGGGGCTCGGGGCAGCGCCCGCCGTGCCGGCAGGTGTCGCGAAAGCGCGCGATCCGGTCATGGACACGCTGCATCTGCTCCAGCTGATAGCTGGCGCGCGCAGCGCTGTAACTGGCGCCGAACTCATACAGGGCGCCAGCCGCGGCGCGGGATAGTCCTTCCAATGCCTGCGCCAGCTCCCGCCCTTCCACGCTGCGGTGCCGGCGCAGGCGCCAGGACAAGGCCTCCTGGCCCCGCGCAAGCAGGCTCTGCTCAAGGTAGCCAAGCTGCTCGGCAACGGCCTGCGCGCCATGCAGCGCCGACAGGTAGGCGCACACCACCGCCAGGCGCTGGTTCATCTCCCCGCCGCGGCCCAGCAGTTCGCGGGCACAGGTGCGCAAGGTATCCGCGTCAAACGCCTTGACTTCGTCGGTGGCTTCCTGTGCATAAGCGGCCAGCGGCAGCACCGTGACTGCCAGGCCCGGCGGCAGCACGCTGGTGAAACGGCTGGCGATCGCGTGCTGCACGGTGCAGTCCAGTTCGCAGCAGGTCGGCACAGCGGCATCGACATAGAATTCCAGCGCCGGCGGCCGCCCGTGGTCCATCGACACCACGGCGCGCGCAGGCGGGTGCCCGGCCATCGCAAGCACCTCGAGGCCTGCCTCGACACAGCGCTGCTCATCGGGCTCCGCCCCCAGTGCCTGGACAATATCCTGCATCTGCAGCGTGCCAGAGAGTTCCATGCGGGTTGGCCCGGGCGGGTGGTCCCCCCTGCGGCCGCGGTCGAGCGCCATCCGCTTCCATTCGACTTGCGTCATCGCTTTGCCCGTCATACAGCCTCCGATTTTGGTTCCACTACCCGCGCTGCGCGGCCATCACGATGGCCGCGTGCATGTTCTGCAGGGCATGCAGCGGCTCGGCGCCGGTCAGCGCGGCCACCAGCATGCTGTCTTCCAGCCTGAAACGGCACAGCACCAGGTTGGAGCGCGCCAGTGCCACCATCTGCTGCGGCGTGAGCGCGGCCAGCACACGGCCCACTTCGCGCTCGATGCCAAGCCGGAACAGGGCCTCGGGCTCGTTCTCGCGCATCAGCCGCTGCACCAGCAGCAGGTAGGAGAGGTTCAGGTCCGTGATTTCCCGCAGGCTCTCGCCGACCAGGTCGCTGGCCGTCTCTTCAGCCGCGGTGCCGGCCGGTGTTGCATGTTCGTGCTGGCCGGGCTTGGTCATTCGGCTGCCACAGCCTGGCCACCGGCCGTGCGCGGTGCAAGCCGGCGGGCATCGTGCGGGCCGCGCCGGGGCACCTGCCGATCGCACGCAGGCGCGTGCGCGGAGATCATCGGGCGCTCGGCGATGGCCCGCAAGGCGGGCTTGTCGAGCAGCGAGATGGTGCGGTGCCTCACCCGGATCAGCCCGCAGTCCGCCAGCCGCGAGAACTGCCGGCTGACTGTTTCCAGCGTCAGGCCGATATAGCTGCCGATTTCCTCCCGGCTCATGCGCAGCACGAACTCCGAGGACGAGAAGCCGCGCGCCGCAAAGCCTTCAGCCATCCACAGCAGGAAGGTCACCAGCCGCTCTTCGGCGGTCATCAGCGCCAGCATGGTCTGCAGCGCGCGTGCGCGCTGCGCCTGTCCGCCGAGCGCCAGGAACAGCTGGTTGGCAAGCTCCGGCATGCCGGCGGCGGCGCCGCGCAGCGCGTCCATGCCGAGCATGCACAGCTTGGTGTCTTCCAGCGCGGTGGCGTAGGACGCATAGTGCGGATGCGCGAGGCTGTCCAGCCCGACCAGGTCACCGGGGAAGTGGAAGCCGACCACTTGCGTGCGGCCGTCTTCCGTGGTCACGTGGGTCTTGACTGTGCCGACGCGGATTGCGTAGAGCGAGGTCACGGGGTCGCCCAGCAGGTACAGGCACTGGCCCTTGCGCAGGCGCACCGTGCGGTGGAAGCCACGGGCGCCGCCCGGCAAGCCCCGTGCGCCTCCCAGGCAGAAGCGGGCCAGTTGGCAATCTGCGCTGCACGGCATGCCGTCGCACGGCAGGTGGCATTCGTCTAACTGTGTCATTGGCGCCTCTGGATGGAAGAGCTGAAAGCCCTTGTGCAACCATTCTATGGAGCCAGTTTCCCCAGACAATCCGCACATTCTGATTTGCAGTACAGAAGCTTCTGATCCGGACCTGCGCTGCCGGGGCCACCGGCATCCCCGGCCATTGGCCCTGCCAGGCTGCTTGCGGGGTATCCTTGCTACAAGACCAGCACCGGATGCGCTGGCGGGCCACGCCGGCAGGACGCCGTTCAGGACATGCCATGACAAGACCCCCCGAGGACCCGCAGCAACCCGCCGGAAGCGTACCTCGCCCCGACGCTGGCGAGCCATCGGGCGGGCGTTCGCAAGAGATCCGGGCCGACCTGCCCGATGTGCCTTACCAGACCCTGGTGGACTCCGTGCAGGACTACGCCATCTTCACGCTCGACGTCGGCGGCCATGTCTCCAGCTGGAACAAGGGCGCGGCGCGCATCAAGGGCTATGCCCGCGAGGAGATCCTGGGCAAGCATTTCTCGCAGTTCTACACGCCGGATGCGATCGCCCGGAGTTGGCCGCAAGCCGAACTGAAGGCCGCGGCCGAACAGGGCCGGTTCGAGGACGAGGGGTGGCGCGTGCGCAAGGACGGCAGCCGCTTCTGGGCCAATGTCGTCATCACCGCCCTGAAGGACGCCGAGGGCCGGCTGATCGGCTTCGCCAAGGTCACGCGGGACATGACCGAGCGGCGCCGCGCCGCCGAGGCCCTGCACCAGAGCGAAGAAACCCTGCGGCTGCTGGTGGAGGGGGTCAAGGATTACGCGATCTTCATGCTCGATCCCGGCGGCCATATCGTCAGCTGGAATTCCGGTGCCTCTTATATCAAGGGCTACCGCCGCGACGAGATCATCGGCCGTCATTTCTCGGTGTTCTATCCGCAGGAGGATGTTGCCGCTGGCAAGCCGTCACGGCACCTGGCACTGGCGCAGCGCGTCGGGCGCGTGGAAGACGAAGGCTGGCGCGTGCGCAAGGATGGGTCGCTGTTCTGGGCCAATGTCACCCTGACAGCGGTATACGACGAGTCACGCACGCTGCGCGGCTTTGCCAAGGTGACGCGGGACATGAGCGAGCGCCGCCGCCGCGAAGAGCTGGAACGCTCCAGCCAGCGCATGAATGAGTTCCTGGCCACCCTTTCGCATGAACTGCGCAATCCGCTGGCGCCGGTGCACAGCGCGCTCGCGGCGATGCGGCTGGCGCCGGAGGATGCGGTGCTGGCAAACCGGAGCCTGGCCATGATCGAGCGCCAGGTGACCCACCTGAGCCGGTTGGTGGACGACCTGCTCGACATCGGGCGCATCACCTCCGGCCGGATCGAGCTGCGCATGGAGCCGGTCGAGTTCAACGAGATCATCGCGCTCGGCGTCGAGGCAGCGCAGCCGGCGCTGGATGCCAAGTCGCAGTGCGTCGAAGTGCGGACCCATGCCGGCTCGATCCCAATGCGTGCCGACAAGACGCGGCTGGTGCAGGTCATGCAGAACCTGGTGCTCAATGCATCGAAATTCTCGCCGCCCGGCTCGTCGGTGACGATCGCCACCACCATCCAGAACCGCACACTGCAGGTCCAGGTAATGGACCAGGGCTGTGGCATCGGGCCCCAGGCCATCGACGAGATCTTCAACCTGTTCATGCAGGAAAGCCGTCCGGGCACCGACTTGCATGGCGGGCTGGGCATCGGCCTGTCGCTGTGCCGGTCACTGGTTGAGCTGCATGGCGGCACCATCTCTGCCGCCAGTGCCGGGGCGGGACAAGGCAGCACCTTCACGCTGCGGCTGCCGCTGACGGCCTCGCACAAGGAGGACCCCCGGCCAGGAGCCGCACTGCCGGCCCAGGGTCCGGTCGCACCCGAGTTGCAAGCGCAGCGCATCCTGCTGGTCGACGACAACCGCGACGCCGCCGACAGCCTGGCCATGCTGCTCGAGATATGCGGCCACGAGGTGACCATTGCCTACGACGGCGCCGAGGCCCTGCATGTGGCGCCCCGCTGCCGCCCGCATATCGCGCTGATCGACCTGGCCATGCCCGGCATGGACGGCTTCGAAGTGGTGCGCGCCATGCGCCTCGTGGCCGGCACCGAGCTGACGCGCTTCGTGGCGCTGACCGGCTTCGCCCAGCCGGCGGACCGGCAGCGTACCGAGGCCGCCGGCTTCGACGCACACCTGGTCAAGCCGGTGGAGCTGGAAACGCTGTTCGGCACCATCGCCCGGCTGCGCCCGCCGGAATGACCCGTTCCGGCACCGAACCCGACCTTCGCCAATTCCAAACACGCGCCTGCCGGCGCTGCGACACACTGACGGCCATTCCATCGCAACAGATCACAGAAAGGAGACAGCGATGCAGGGTTGGATCAGGCGTGCAGCCGCGGGGCTGGTATTTGCGTTCGCGGCCACGGCCGCCGGTACCGCGCTGGCGGACTATCCCGACAAGCCGGTGCGGCTGGTGGTGCCCTTTCCGCCCGGCGGCGCCACCGACCTGCTGGCGCGCGAGATCGGCAACGCACTGTCGGCGCGGCTGCACCAGCCGGTGGTGATCGACAACCGGCCCGGCGCCGGCGGCAACCTGGCGGCCATCGCGGTGGCGCGGGCCCCGGCCGACGGCTATACGCTGCTGTTCGGCACCTTCGGCTCGCTGGCGGTCAACAAAAGCCTCTATGACAAGCCTGGCTACGATCCGCTGAAGGACTTCGCGCCGGTGGCTTCGGTCGCCTACCTGCCCAACGTGCTGGTGGTGCATCCCAGCGTGCCGGCGCGCACCGTGCAGGAGCTGCTGGCGCTGGCGCGCAAGGAGCCGGGCAAGCTGACCTATGGCTCGTTCGGCAACGGCTCGTCGTCGCACCTGGCGGGCGAGCTCTTCACCCACCTGGCGGCTGTCAATATCACGCACATTCCGTACAAGGGCAGCGCCGCGTCGATGACCGACCTGATCGGCGGGCGCATCACCATGATGTTCGACAGCGTCTCGACCGCGCTGCCGTATATCCGCGACAACCGCGTGCGCGCGCTGGCGGTGACGACGCAGAAACCCTCTGACCAGCTCCCAGGCGTGCCCACGCTGGCCGCCGCCGGCGTGCCCGGCTACGAGCTGACCGCGTGGTTTGGCGTGGCCGCGCCGGCCGGCACGCCCAAGGCAGTGATCGACCGCCTCAACGGCGAGATCGTGGCGGCGCTGAAGCAGCCTGACCTGGCCGCCAGGCTGGCCAGCCAGGGCACCGTGCCCTTCCCCGCCACGCCGGCGCAGTTCGGCAGCTATATCCGCGCGCAGTTCGAGAAGTGGGACAGCCTGATCAAGTCGGCCAACATCAAGCTGGACAACTGATAGCCTGAGCCCAGGCCGTGTCCGGCGCGCCGAAGCGCCACGACAGCCGGCGCGCCGCCTGCCGCACCAGCGCGGCAGTGGCGCCCGCGGTGCTGCTGTCAAAGCTGCCGCTCGAGCCCATCACGGCGATCACCAGCACCAGGCTGCCGGTGTGGTCGAATACCGGCGCCGCCAGCGTGTCGATGCCCGGCACCGGGTGGCTCAGCGCATTGTCGAGCCGGGCCGCGCGCACCTGCGCCAGGCGCCCGGCGTAGGCCGGCGCCAGCTTGCCGCCGGGTTCAAGCACTTCGGCCGCGGCAGCGCCGGCCATGCGCAAATCGTCCTTTTCCAGCAAGCCCGCCAGCACGTTGGCTGGCAGGTACGCAGCGGCGGTGCGGCCAATCGCGGTATGGACCAGCGACAGCACCGTGCCCACGCGCAGGCTTACGTGCTGGGGCCGCGCCGATTCCTCCAGCCGGACCACCGTGGGCCCCAGCGGCCCCAGCACTGCCATGGCCACGCTCAGGCCGGTGGCGCCGGCCAGCTCGATCACCTCCGGTTCCGCCTCACGCGTCGGCGACAGCCGCTGCAGCGCGATCAGCCCCAGTTCCAGTCCCAGCGGTCCGCACAGGTAGTTGCCCGCGGCATCGCGCGCCAGCAGGCCGGTCTTCTGCAGGCTGACCAGATGCGGGAACGCCTTGGCCGGCGGCATGCCCGCGGCCAGCGCCAGGTCGCGCAGCGCCAGCGGCCGGCCGGCAGCCACCAGCGCCACCAGCAGCTGGCCGGTGCTGTCCAGCGACTGGATGCCGCGCTGCGGCTTGCCGCCTTCCAGGTCTTGCTGGGCTTCGGTCGCGCTGCTCATGCCAGGCGCCCCTCTTCATCGCGCAGCGCGGCGCCGATGTCCGCCGCCGCGGCCAGCAGGGCCTGCGCCGCAGCGCCGCGCCAGTCCACCTCGATGGCACCGGTCGATCCCACCAGCGTCAGCACCAGCCGCAGCACGCCAGCGGCGTCCAGCACCGGCACGCTGAGGCTGCTGACAGCCGGGCTGGGCGTGTCGATGCTGCGCTCGATGCCGCGCGCTCGGATTTCTCCCAGGCTGGCGCTGAAGGCGGCCAGGTCGGACTCGGCCGCGCCCGGCTGCTGTGCGCGCCACAGCGGCTGCCACAGTGCCGGCGGCTGGAAGGCACAGAACACGCGCCCGGTGGCCGTGGCGGCCAGTGCCATCACCGTGCCCACGTGCAGGTTGACATGCAGCGGCGCGCTGGCCGGCACATAGCGCACGATGGTCGGGCCCTGCGGCCCGGCAATGCTGATTGCCACGCTGAATCCGGACGCCTGCGCCAGCGCATCCACCCGGGGCTGCGCGGCGCGCCAGGCGGCGTCCTGCTCCAGGTGCAGCATGCCCAGCTGCAGCGACAGCGGCCCGGGCTCGTAGCGGCCGGAGAGGTGGTCGCGCTTGATCAGGCCCAGCCGCGTCAGGCTGACCAGGTAGGCATGCGCCTGGGCCGGCGCCAGCTGCGCCGCCTCGGCCAGCGCGGCCAGCGGCATTGGCGCGCGCGCGACCGCCAGCGCCACCAGCAGGCGCCCGCCCACCTCCACGCTCTGGATGCCGCGCTGCGCCTTGTCGGCACGCGCAGCGGGCTCGTCCGCCTGCGTTCCTGCTTCCCCAGCCTTGCGCCTGGCCATTGCCATCCTGTGTGATCGGAAAACCCGGATATTAATCGAACGCCTCCCGTTGCCGTGCGCACGGGGGTTTACCCGAACAAACTCCACCTGCCTCCGATGGCGTTCGCGGCATGTCTCAATTATTTGTCATAGACTAATCATTTCGCTATTGATTAATTTTTTAACGTTTCCTAAGATTGCACTACCCCGTCCGAACACGGCGACTCACGCCGTCAGACATCCATAGAAACGGGGCGAGACAGCCCGCGGCCAGCGCAACGCAGCCATCGTGCCGGTGCCGTCTCGCCTCCCCACACAAAGGAAAGACGTCATGTCCAAGGCATTCGCATCGCAGGCCGACCTGGAAGCCAAGCAGGTCACCTTCACCCAACTGTCAGAGAACGCCTGGGCCTACACCGCCGAAGGCGATCCCAATTCAGGCGTGGTCATCGGCGACGATGGCGTACTGATCGTCGACACCACCGCCACGCCGGCCATGGCGCAGGACCTGATCGCCCGCATCCGCACCATCACCGACAAGCCCATCAAGTACGTGGTGCTGTCGCACTACCACGCGGTGCGCGTGCTGGGCGCGTCGGCCTACTTCGCCGAAGGCGCGCAGCAGGTCATCGCCAGCCGCGGCACCTACGAGATGATCGTCGAGCGCGGCGAGGCCGACATGAAGTCCGAGATCGAGCGCTTCCCGCGCCTGTTCGCCGGCGTCGAGACCGTGCCCGGCCTGACCTGGCCGACGCTGGTGTTCGAGAAGGAAATCACGCTGTTCCTGGGCAAGCTGGAAGTGCGCATCGCCCACCTGGGCTCGGGCCATACCAAGGGCGACACCGTGGTCTGGCTGCCGCAGCAGAAGGTGCTGTTCTCCGGCGACCTGGTCGAGTACGACGCCGCCTGCTACTGCGGCGACGCCCAGCTGGAAGACTGGCCGGCCACGCTGGACGCGCTGCAGGCACTCAAGCCGGAAAAGCTGGTGCCCGGCCGCGGCCCCGCGCTGACCACGCCGGAGGAAGTGGACAAGGGTATCGCCTACACCAAGGACTTCGTCACCACGCTGTTCCAGGCCGGCAAGGAAGCCGTGGCCGAGAAGCTCGACCTGAAGGCCGCGATGGCGCACACCCGGCGCGCGATGGACCCCAAGTTTGGCCAGGTCTTTATCTACGAGCACTGCCTGCCCTTCGACGTCTCGCGCGCCTATGACGAGGCCAGCGGCGTCCGCCACCCGCGCATCTGGACGGCCCAGCGCGACAAGGAAATGTGGGCCGCACTGCAGGACTGACCTCCAAAAAGAATAAGTCGGGCAACAAGCTATGGATGGAGACACAGGCATGAGCAGCATCGATTACCAGCGGCTGTCGTTCGAGTACCAGCCCTGCGCCGAGCAACAGAAAGGGGCCGATCCGGCCGTCCACCCGGTCGTCGTGGTCGGCGCCGGGCCGGTCGGCCTGGCCACCGCCATCGACCTGGCGCAGCGCGGCGTGGCCGTGGTGCTGGTGGATGACGACTGCACGCTGTCCACCGGATCGCGAGCAATCTGTTTTTCCAAGCGCACGCTGGATATCTTCGACCGGCTTGGCTGCGGCGAGCGCATGGTCGACAAGGGCGTGCGCTGGCACGTCGGCAAGGTGTTCCTGCGCGACCAGCAGGTCTACAGCTTCGACCTGCTGCCCGAGAGCGGCCACCGCCGCCCTGCCTTCATCAACCTGCAGCAGTACTACCTCGAAGGCTACCTGCTGGAGCGCGCGCAGGCGCTGCCCAATATCGAGATCCGCTGGCGCAACAAGGTGGTCGGGCTGGAACAGCGCGGCACCTCCGAGGACGGCGTGATACTGACCATCGAGACGCCTGACGGCAGCTACCCGCTGGCGGCGCGCTACGTGGTGGCCGCCGACGGTTCGCGCAGCCCGATGCGCAAGCTGCTGGGCCTGGACAGCAAGGGCCGCACCTTCCGCGACCGCTTCCTGATTGCCGACGTGAAGATGGAAGCGGATTTCCCGAGCGAGCGCTGGTTCTGGTTCGACCCGCCCTTCCACCCGAACCAGTCGGTGCTGCTGCACCGCCAGCCGGACAACGTCTGGCGCATCGACTTCCAGCTCGGCTGGGACGCCGACCCGGAGTTGGAGAAAACGCCGGAGCGCGTGATCCCGCGGGTGCAGGCGCTGCTGGGCAAGGACGTGAAGTTCGAGCTGGAATGGGTCAGCGTCTATACGTTCTCCTGCCTTCGCATGGACAGTTTCCGCCACGGCAATATCCTGTTCGCCGGCGATGCCGCGCATGGCGTGTCGCCGTTCGGCGCGCGTGGCGCCAACAGCGGCATCCAGGACGCCGAGAACCTGGCCTGGAAGCTGGCCTATGTGCTGCAGGGCCATGCCTGCGACAAGCTGCTGGACACCTACGCCAGCGAGCGCGAATACGCCGCCGACGAGAACCTGCGCAACTCCACACGTTCCACCGACTTCATCACGCCCAAGAGCGCGGTCAGCCGCGTGTTCCGCGATGCGGTGCTGACCCTGTCCAGGCGCCATGCGTTTGCGCGCACCCTGGTCAACAGCGGGCGGCTGTCGGTGCCCGCGGTGCTGCAGGATTCGCCGCTGAACACCGCTGACGATGCCCAGGACTATGCCTGCAAGCTGGTGCCTGGCGCGGTCTGCTGCGACGCGCCGGTATCCGGCGCGCAGGGCGCGGGCTGGCTGCTGTCGCACCTGGGCGGGGACTTCACGGTGCTGGTGTTCGGCAGCCCTGACACCATCGATGCAGCCACGCTCGCCGGCCTCGCCGCGCTGAAAGACAGCGGCGTGCCGCTGCGGCTGGTCTACGTGACCGACGCCGCGCAGCCGGCGGTGACCTGCACCAATGCCACCGTGCTGCGCGACGACGAGGGCCTGGCCGCCGCGCGCTACGGTGCCACGCCCGGCACCTGCTACCTGGTCCGCCCGGACCAGCATGTCTGCGCCCGCTGGCACCACCCCGACCCGGCCGCGATCCGCGCCGCGCTGGCGCGTGCCACCGGTGCCGACCTGCGCGCCCCGCAGCCCGGCCGCATGGCCGCCTGAGACCGGCCAGACCTGCACCGCGGAGACTCCCATGCCCAATACGCTCAACACCCAACCCAACCTGGCGCGGCCCGACGACTTCTACGAAGCGCTGATCGAGATGCACCGCGACCTCGACGAGGCAAAAAGCCAGGCCGCCAATGCGCAGCTGATCCTGCTGCTGGCCAACCATATCGGCGACCACGATGTGCTCCTGGCCGCCATGGCCGCCGCGCGCGAAGGCGTGACCGAAATGCCGGCCACCACGCCAGCCTGACCTGACACAGGCGCGGTACCGCCGCGCCTGTCCTGTTCTTTTCCCGGCACCATCGCGGGCCAACGCGCGCAAGACGCTGCCCACTGGCGGAACCCTCCGGCTGCCCGCCGCCGCAGCCACCACCGTACGGAGACAACGTTCATGAGCCATCCGGTCTCAGGGGATCTTTCGTCCCTATCCAGCCTGACGTCCCCCACCCTGCCTCCCGCAGCACTGGCTGCGCACGATGAGGATGCGCTCTACCGCAAGGTCTGGCTGCGCATCATCCCGTTCCTGTTCGTCTGCTACGTGGTGTCGTTCCTGGACCGCATCAACATCGGCTTCGCCCAGTTGCAGATGAAGCAGGACCTGGGCTTCAGCGACGCCATGTACGGCCTGGGCGCCGCGGTCTTCTACGTCGGCTACGTGCTGTGCGAAGTGCCCAGCAACATGCTGCTGGCGCGCTTTGGCGCACGGCGCACGTTCACGCGCATCATGGTGCTGTGGGGCCTGGCCTCGGTGGCGATGATGGGCGTCTCCACCCCGGCGCAGTTCTATACGCTGCGCTTCCTGCTGGGCGTGTTCGAAGCCGGTTTCTTCCCCGGCATCGTGCTCTACCTGACCTACTGGTTCCCGGCGCGCCGCCGCGCCGCGGTGATGGCGATCTTCTTTGCCGGCGTGGCGGTGGCGGGTGTGCTGGGCGGGCTGGTGTCCGGCTGGATCATGCGCGACATGGCCGGCGTGCTCGGGCTGCAGGGCTGGAAGTGGATGTTTGCGATCGAGGGCGCGCCCGCGGTGCTGCTGGGCCTGCTGGCCGCGCGCTGCCTGGTTGATGGCCCGCAGCAGGCCAGCTGGCTGACCGACGGCGAACGTGCCCACCTGGCGCGCGACACGGCCGCGCAAGCACATGCCGGCGGCCATTCGCTGCACGCGTTGCGGCAGGTTCTGCGCAACCCGCGCGTGTACCTGTTCGCGTTTATCTATTTTTCGCTGACCTGTGGTTCGCTGGCGCTGAGCTTCTGGATGCCGCTGATGATCCGCGACTTCGGCATCACCGACGTGATGTCGGTCAGCCTGTATTCGGTGGTACCCAATGCCGTGGGCGCGGTCGGCCTGCTCCTGATCGCGCGCCACTCCGACCGCACCGGCGAGCGCCACCGCCACTTCCTGCTGTGCACGGCAGGCGGCGCGCTGGCCCTGGCGGCGCTGACCCTGCACCTGCCCAGCCTGGCGCTGATGCTGGCCATCCTGTCGGTGGCCGCGGTGCTGATCTTTGCCGCGCTGCCGGTGTTCTGGTCGCTGCCGCCCAGCTACCTGCCGGGCGCGGGCACGGCCGCCGGCATCGCCTTCATCAGCAGCATCGGCATCACCAGCGGCATCGTCAGCCCGTGGGTGATTGGACAGATCAAGACCCGGACCGGCAGCCTGGACCATGCCCTCTACCTGCTGGCGGCGCTGCTGCTGGCCAGCGGCCTGGCCATGTGGCTGGGTGTGCCAAGGCAGCCCGCGCGGCCGGCCTGAACCGGGCCGCAGGCGTCTTCAAAACCGGAATGTCCGCACCCACGGGGTGCAGCGTTCAGTGGGATCGGCCGCAGGGGATGACGGAGGCGATTTCCTCGCGCATCACCTCGACCACGTCGTCGATCTCCAGCCCTTCGGCGGTGACCAGCACGTCCTGTCCGCGGCCGATCGCGTAGACCACGCCGCGCCAGCGGCCGGGCTCGACGGCCTCGCACAGGCGGATATTGAATTCGGTGTCCTGATCCTGGCTATACACCGTCACCAGGTCGCCCACCTGGGGAGTGCGCACCGCTTCTCCGTCGAACGCCCGGGCCACCACGGTCACCGGCGACTGCGTCAGCCCCCTGGCAAATCTTGCACGCATGGTCCGCTCCTCTTTTTGCGATCCAAGTCCAGCTTACAAGAGGCCCGACAAATAACCAGGGATTTCCATCGAAAAGTGGAACCCGGTGCCCTTTGCGGCTGTCAGACGGCGCCGGATAGACAGCGCGCGCAGATGCGCCACAATGAAAGCACCGATCATCGAGGAGACCCGACATGGGCAGCAACATACACGTCGTACCGCACGACGAAGGCTGGGATGTGATCCACGAGGGTGCGCGCTATGCGGAATCGCACCACGCCACCCAGGAAGAAGCGGTTGCGGCCGGCACCACGAAGGCGCAAAGCGAGCACGTCGAGTTGCTGATCCACGGCCGCGACGGGCAGATCCGCTCGCGCAGCAGCTTCGGCCACGACCCGCGCACCATTCCGGGCTGATCGCCGGCCACTCGTCAGGCCCCGCTGAAGACTCCGGCGCTGCTAATCCCGGATACCGATGCGAGATGCCACACCACCGGGCTGCCCCCCGCGCCGCCGCCGCGATTGCGGCCGCGGCGGTTCCATTGCCGCCCATCGACGACCCGGCGGCAAGCCCGTTCCGCGGTCCGTTTGCCAATGCCACCGGCGTGCTGGCCGATTTGCTGGCCCGACACCGCGTGGTGCTCCTGGGCGAAAGTACGCACGGCACCGCCGAGTTCTATCATGCCCGCGCTGCCCTGACAGCGCACCTGGTGGCCCGGCACGGCTTCCGCATCATCGCGGTCGAGGCAGACTGGCCAGATGCCGCGGCAGTCGACCGCCACGTGCGCGGCCGCCCGCCACAGCCGGCCGAATCGCCCGGCGCAGCCTTTACACGCTTCCCGGTCTGGATGTGGCGCAACCTGGAGGTGGCGCGCTTTATCCGCTGGCTGCACACGCACAATGAAACCCTGGCGCCTGCGCAGCGCACTGGATTCTTCGGCCTCGATATCTACAGCCTGCGCGCTTCCATGGCTGCAGTGCTGGCCTACCTGGAGGGCGTAGATCCACAGGCCGCCCGAGCGGCGCGCGAGCGCTATGGCTGCCTGGAACCGTGGGGCCGGGATCCGGCGCGCTATGGGCGTGCCGTGCTGCACGGCACGCATGCCGACTGCGAGGATGCCGTCGTCGCACAGCTGCAGGCGCTGCTGGACAAACGGCTGGCCTATGCCCGGGCGGGTCACGAGGACTTTCTCGATGCCGCGCAGAACGCGCGCCTGGTCGCTTCAGCCGAGCGCTACTACCGCGTGATGTATCACGGCAGCGACGACAGCTGGAACCTGCGCGACACACATATGTTTGAAACCCTGGCGCATCTGCTGCAGGCGCATGGCCCGCAAGCGCGCGCGGTGGTATGGGCGCACAACTCGCATATCGGGGATGCTTCGCAGACCGAGATGGGCGCCAGCCAGGGGCAGCTGAGTATCGGCCAGCTGTGCCGCGAGTCCTTCGGCGACGACGCCGCGCTGGTTGGCTTGAGCACTTACGACGGCACCGTCGCCGCGGCGACATCGTGGGACGGCCCGATGGAAATCAAGCAAGTGCGCCCTGCCCGTGCCGACAGCTACGAGCATCTGTTCCATGCGGCCGGCCATGCGCAAGCCTGGATCGACCTGCGGGGTCCGTCCGGCGGCGCCAACGGCGGCGTGCAGGCCGAAGTGCGTCAGCTGCTGATGCCGGCACGGCAAGAGCGCTTTATCGGGGTGATCTACCGCCCCGAGACCGAACTGCAGAGCCACTATGCGCGCGCCACGCTGCCGCGGCAATTCGATCTGCTGTTGTGGTTCGACCGTACGCGCGCGGTTCCGGCGCTGCCGGCGGAGCCCGCGCCGGGCGCGCCGGAGACCTGGCCTTACGGGCTCTGAAGTGGCCGCCTTGTCGCTTGCACGGACGCTCATCCGCCGGTGCGGTCCGGCGCAACCTGGATGCGATTGACGATCTCGCGCACACCGTCACAGCCGCGGACGCAGGCTTCGACTGCATCGCAGTCGGCCTGCGCGCCGATCGCGCCGCGCAGCGTCACGCGGCCTTGCGCCACGTCCACGGCAACCTCGCTCACGTCGAGGCCGGCGTCCCACAGGCGCGAGCACAGGGCCGCCTGCAGCGCCATATCCGCTGCCGTCGCGGCATTGCCACGGTGATTGGCTGGGTTCGGGGAACCGGTCATGCGCGCACTCTCCCGTCCGTGGGAACAACGCCTCAGTAGGTACGCATGCCGTGGCCCGGATGCGCTTGCGCTGCGCCAGTGCGCGCCACGTGCAAGTGGTTGACCAGATCCTTCACGCCGAAAACCTCGTCGGCAATATCCTCGATCCGGTACTTCTGCAGCCGGTCCGGCACACTGCCCTCCAGCGTCACCACGCCCTGCTCGACCCGGACTTCGACATCGTTGAGGTCCAGCCGCGCGTTGCGCGAGAGCTGCTCGCACAGGTCTTCGAGAATGCGCTCGTCCGTGCGCTGGTAATTGCGCGGCCCCACCGGACGCGCCCGCTGCGGCCCGCCCCGGTAGAGATCCATGCGCTCGTTGTAGCCGGTGAACTGGCGGTAAGGATCGGTCTGGCCCCGGGCGCGCGGCGCCGGCGCGTCCGGCGGCAAGCGCTCCGGCCGCCATTCCCACGCCCCGCGGCGCCCGCCAGACTCGTCCGGGTCCACCGGCTCGTCATAGTCGTAGACCCCGTAGGCGCCCACGTAGTGACTGCGCATATCGGCTTCAGGCACCGCGCTCTCGTGCCATGGCTGGCCGCGCCAGTTGTCTCTGCGATCCATCGTCGTCTCCGCTTGCCCCGATTCGTCAGTCAGTCAGCGTGCCGCTACTTCTGCCGCGGCGGCACCAGCCCGCGGTCCGGCGCGCGCAGTTCGCCCTTGCGCAACTGCCGCACCGCGCACGCCAGCGCGCGCGCCACGTTGTCCACTTCGCCCTGCACGCCAGTGTCTTGGTCCAGTGCCACGTGGCTGGTGGCATAGGGCTCGTAGTAGCCGATATACCGGTCCAGCCGCGCCTGCGGGCCCGCGTCGATCAGGCCCATCCAGTCGAGCCAGTCGGCCAGCGCGCGGCGCACGCCCTCGGTGCCGGCCACGTCGCCGTGCACCACCAGCCCGTAGGCGCGCCCGGACAGATGCTTGGGATAGTCCCAGCCGGACAGCTCCATCGCCTTGGCGCGCACCACGTCCTTGCCATGCGTGGTGGTGGGGTCGGGATTGCCGCCGTCGGCACAGACCAGCCGGTCCATCATCAGCTTCAGCGGGCTGGCGGCCTGGTACCAGTACACCGGCGTCACGATCAACACGCCGTGGCAGGCCGCCCAGCGCGGATAGATTTCGTTCATCCAGTCGTTGACCTGGCCCAGCGCATGGTTGGGATAGCAGCTGCACGGCCAGTGGCACAACGGCATTGCGGTCGACACGCACGCCTTGCACGGATGGATGCGCAGGTCGGCATCTGAAGCGAGGTGGCTCAGGTCGAGCAGGTCGACCTCGATGCCGTCCGCCTCCAGCCGTTCCCGTGCGCGCCCGGCCAGGCGCCAGGATTTCGACACCTCGCCCGGGCAGGTGTAGTCGTTGCGCGCCGCGGCGCACACCAGCAACACGCGCGACGGCGTGGCGGGATCTGCCTGGCGCTGCTGTGCGCTGCGCACGGCCTCGCTGGCGGCGCGCCACTCGTCGGAGAGCTCGTAGTCCGGATCGGCATAGCCTGGCCCGGCCTTATGCGTGCGGGGTGCCTTGCGGCCTTCCTGATAGGCATCCCAGGCAATGTGTTCGAGGCGGTCCAGCGCCTCATCCTCCTGCCGGTATGCGGGATCCGCGAAGCGCGCAAGAAAGCGCTGGCGGAAAGCGTCGCGCGCCAGGGGAGTGGTCACCTGCCCCTTGCGCACATCTTCCGGGTTGCCGGGATGGCGCGGCGCACGCGGCGCATCCTGCGATGGCCGGGCTGGCTTGGGCGGGTGCTCGGGCATGACGGTCTCCGTACGGGATGCATGTCCCGCAGACATGCAAGATGAGCGCCATCCCCTGCGGGCATGCATTGCGCGCCGCGCCCTGCGTGGCGGCCGGCCGCGCGTGCAATTCGTTCGTTGCCTTGTAAGAAATGCGGTCTCGGCCGGCGGCTACGGGCTTGCCTGCGGCGTCCGGTACTGCTGCTGCAGCACGCGAAACAACTCGTGGCTGACCTGCACCCCACGGTACTGGCGGCGCACCAGGGCGCGCAGGCGCGGGCCCAGCACCTGCGTGCGCAGCGCCCGCGCATAGCGTCGCTGCACGGCGTGTTCACGCTTGCTGACCGCCTGCAGGATGGACCGGTCCGAGCCGTGCTTGCCGATCGCGCTTCCGGCCGACGCAGCCGGGGCTGCCGTCATGTCGGGCAGCTGCCCCAGGTCAAGCAGGCACGCCTGCAGCTCCCGCGCCGCTTGCGCAAACGCATTGGCGCGGCTGGTGAGCAGCGATTTCAGGTGGGGATTGGCCGCGGCCAGCGCTGCGACGCGGCAGCCAAGCTCGCCTTCGCGCGATGCCGCAATCAGCGCATTGAGCAACAGGATCTTCTTCTTCGCCATGACACACCTGCCCTGGTCCGCGCGCGGACCCGTGAAGTCACCGATCGGGGCCGGCTGCCGCCGGCGGTTGCTCGCTCGCGCCGGACGTGCGCCGCACGCCGGGCTCGTGCAAGGATAGCGGCTCGTCCCGCGCGCCGCCAGTGGCCGCAAGCGCGCGCTGCGAGGCGGGCGGCCACGCCTTGCGGGCCTCGCGCATGCCGCGCAGGTTCATCGCGATCAGCGCCAGCTGCAGGGCCACCAGCGCATTGGCGCCGCCGTGCCAGCCCCAGGCAATCCACAGCACGTTGCTGGCAAGAAAGACCCAGAAGCCGGCGCGCCGGCGCGCGCTCCGGCGTGAGCCGACCAGCCAGGTGGCCACCACCGTCACCACCATCGCCGGCCATTGCGCTGCCTCCAGCCACCAGTCCATGCGTCTCCTTCCGCGGCCTTCCCACCGTGCCGGGAACAACACGCGCTGCCAGACAGCGGCAAGAAGCGTACCGGCTGGACACCGCGCCCGCATCGGCCCCATTGCCCTGCGCGTTCTTTCCATCGGCACGGCGCGCGCCGGTAGTTTTTACAAGCAGTAAGGCATCGCGCACATGAGATGCCGCGGCGCTTGCCCTTGAGGTGCCTTGGCTGGGCGCGCAATTGGAGACTGGCCGGGCGCGCTGGCACGCACTTCGCATGGCTGTGCCATCCCGCCGGCTGGCCGCAAGGCGCCGGAGCGGGATTTTGTTGCTCCGTCGGAGCGAAACACCGGGAGGATTTTGTGCGGATCTGCCAGATCGACCTGACCGGAACGCCCGATGCCGATGAACACGCGCTCCAGCGCGTGGCGGCACTGGGCTTCGACCACGTACTGATCGGCGGCTGGCCGCACCTGCCCGGCGAAGACGCTTTCGCGGCTTGCGCCCGGCACGGGCTGGCCCCGCTGCTCGACATCTCACTGGACCGCTATGCGGTCGACCCCGCCGACGGCACCGGGCCAGCACCCGACCCTGGCTGGATCGACAGTGCGCTCCCAGCCTTCGCCCCACACGAGACCGACAGCCACATCCCCGGCGCGCGCCTGCGCTGGCATGACCAGCAAGCGGCCGAGGCGCTGGTGCAGTGGTGGGCGGCCCGGCTGCGCCAGGCCTGGGCGGCAGGCGCGGCGGGCTTCTGCTGCCGTGCGCCGGCACGCGTGCACGGCAGGCATTGGGCCGCGGTGACCGGCACGCTGCGCAGCGATGCTGTGCCGGCACAGGCGCGCGGTGCGCCATGCTTCCTGGCATGGACGCCCGGGCTGACGCCGGCGCAACTGGACGATCTCGCGCCCGCCGGCTTCGACGGCGCATTCTGCTCGCTGCCGTGGTGGGATTTTCGCAGCCCCTGGCTGACCGAGGAAATCGCGCGGCTGCGCCCCTTCGGCCGGGTGCTGGCCGCCCCAGCGCTGACGCCGGCAAGCCATGACGCACTCAGCGCGCGGCGTGCGCTGTGGACCGCCGCGGCGATCGGCGACGGCATCCTGGTGCCGGCCGGCTTCGAGACCGGCGGCGCGCTGGCACGCGACCCGCTGGCCACGGATGGTGCCCCGCATCAGGGCGCGCCGTACGACATCACCCACGAGCTGCTGGAAACCAATACCTGGCTGGCTGCGCGCGATCCGGCGCCGGCACTGGCCGTGCGCCTGCTGAGCGGACCCGACGCGCCGCTGACGGTGCTGGCACGGCTGCCTGTGCCGGACGGCGCCTGCCCCGCTCCCGACGCCGCCGGCACCCGTAGCGACCCTGAGGTACCGGACGGTGCCCCCGCCCTGGCAGTGGTGCTCAATCCAGACCCCGCGGCGCCCGGCACGCTGGGCGCCGACCGCGTGCTGAGCGCGCTGCCGCACGCCAGCGCGCACCTGGAATCGTCACTGGGCGGCCCGGGCGGGACGGTCGATGCCAACCACCGGCTCGATGCGCTGGCCAGCATCACGCTGGCACCGGCCGATATCCGCCTCTACGAAGTGCCCCCGGTGCCCCTGACGCGGCCCGGCATGCCGGCAGCCGACGCGCGCGCGCCGCACGGCCATGAAACGCTGGCCGCCACCGGCCTGGGCAGCGTGGTGGCGGCAATGGAGGCCCCGCGGATCGCCATCGAGCACGTCGAGCCCGCCTGCAACGAAGGCCGCTTCGCGGTGCGGCGCGTGGTGGGCGAGCGCGTGACCGTCAGTGCCGATATCTGGATGGATGGCCACGACAAGCTTGCCGCCACGGTGTTGTGGCGTGCGCCGGGCGAGACTGGCTGGCACCAGGCGCCGATGCAGCCCGTGATCAACGACCGCTGGGAAGGCAGTTTCCCGCTGGTGGCGCTGGGCCGGCATGAATTCACGGTCGAGGCCTGGCGCGACACCTTCGCCAGCTGGCTCGACGAGATCGGCAAGAAGCGCGCGGCCGGCCTCAACGTGGCGCTGGAGATCGAGGAAGGCGCGCGGCTGGTGGCCGATGCGCTGCTGCAGCCTGCCAGGAACGGGAAGCAGGGCAATGGCGGGAAGAACACCCGGACGGCAACCGCGGACACCGAGCTCTCCGCCATCGTCGACGAACTGATCACCGCTGCCGGCGATGACGCTCGCCGGCAGGAGATCCTGCTGTCGCCACGCACCGAGGCCGCGATGCAGGCAGTGATGGCAACCCCGGCGGGTCGCCCGTTTGCCTCGCGTCATCCGGTGGCCATGCCGGTCGAGGCCGATCGCCTGGCCGCGCGCTACGCCAGCTGGTACGAGCTGTTCCCGCGCTCGCAAAGCAACGACGAGACCCGCCACGGCACCTTCGACGATGTCATCGCCAGGCTGCCCGCGATTCGCGCGATGGGCTTCGACGTGCTCTACTTCACGCCGATCCACCCGATCGGCCGCACCCACCGCAAGGGCCGCAACAACAGCCTGCGCGCCGAGCCGGGCGATCACGGCAGCCCCTACGCCATCGGCGGCAAGGAAGGCGGCCACGATGCGCTGCATCCCGAGCTCGGCACCTTTGAAGACTTCCGCCGCCTGCGCGACGCGGCGGCCAGACATGGCCTGGAGCTGGCACTGGACTTCGCCATCCAGTGCTCGCCCGACCATCCGTGGCTGCGCGACCACCCGGAATGGTTCGCACACCGCCCGGACGGTTCGCTGCGCTATGCCGAGAACCCGCCCAAGAAGTACGAGGACATCGTCAACGTCGATTTCTACGCCGCAGCGCCCGCGGGCGCCGCGCTATGGCAGGCCCTGCGCGACGTGGTGATGTTCTGGGCCGACCAGGGCGTGCGCATCTTCCGCGTCGACAACCCGCACACCAAGCCGCTGCCGTTCTGGGAGTGGATGATCGCCGACGTGCGCGCGCGCCACCCCGACACCATCTTCCTGGCCGAGGCCTTCACCCGGCCCAAGATGATGGCGCGGCTGGCCAAGCTGGGCTTCAGCCAGTCATACACGTACTTCACCTGGCGCAATGCCAAGTGGGAGCTGACCGAATACCTGACCGAGCTGACGCAAAGCCCGCTGCGCGACTTCTTCCGGCCTCACTTCTTCGTCAACACCCCTGACATCAACCCCTACTTCCTGCACCAGGGCGGGCGCCCCGCGTTCCTGATCCGCGCGGCGCTGGCCACGCTGCTGTCGGGGCTGTGGGGCATGTACAGCGGCTTCGAGTTGTGCGAGAGCGCGCCCTTTGTGCTGAACGGCAAGGTGCGCGAGGAATATCTCGATTCCGAGAAATACCAGCTGCGCGTGCGCGACTGGCAGCAGCCCGGCAATATCGTCGCGGAGATCTCACGGCTCAACGAGATCCGCGCCGGGCACCCGGCGCTGCAGAACCACCTGGGGCTGCGCTTCTACCATGCCGGCAGCGACGCCGTGCTGTGGTTCGCGCGCTTCATGCCGGGCACCGACTACCTGTTCGGCGACGACGTGCTGCTGGCCGCGATCAACCTGGATCCGCGCACGGCGCACGAGACCGACATCGAAATCCCGTTGTGGGAATGGGGGCTGCCCGACCAGGCCGGCCTGGCGGTGCACGACCTGATGCACGGCCGGCGCTTCGAGCTGCGCGGCAAGCACCAGCGCATCCGGCTCGATCCGGCGCAACTGCCGTTCACGGTCTGGCATGTGCGCCCGCTGGAGCGCCCCGCTCCCCGCCCACCCTCGGCGCCGGCCTCGACCGACCCGCACGGCGCCTGACAGGCATACGTGGAGACACGGATGAAACGCCTTACCGAAACCGGCAGTGCCGCCCTGCTCAACGCCGATCCGCTCTGGTACAAGGACGCGATCATCTACCAGCTCCACATCAAGTCCTTCTACGACGCCAACGGCGACGGCGTGGGCGATTTTGCCGGGTTGCTGGCCAAGCTCGACTACCTGGTCAACCTGGGTGTGGACACGGTCTGGCTGCTGCCGTTCTATCCGTCGCCGCGCCGCGACGACGGCTACGACATCGCCGACTACCGCAACGTCCACCCCGACTACGGCACGCTGGCCGAGGCGCGCCGCTTTATCGCCGCGGCGCACGCGCGCGGACTGCGCGTGATCACCGAGCTGGTGATCAACCACACCTCCGACCAGCATCCGTGGTTCCAGCGCGCGCGCGCCGCCAAGCCCGGCTCGGCGGCACGGCGCTACTACGTGTGGTCGGACCATGACCAGGCCTACGCCGGCACCCGCATCATCTTCTGCGACACCGAGAAGTCCAACTGGAGCTGGGACCCGGTGGCGGGCGCCTACTTCTGGCACCGCTTCTACTCGCACCAGCCGGACCTGAACTTCGACAACCCGCAGGTGCTCAACGAGGTGCTGTCGGTGATGCGCTACTGGCTCGACATGGGCGTCGACGGGCTGCGCCTGGACGCGGTGCCCTACCTGGTCGAGCGCGAAGGCACCAGCAACGAGAACCTGCCCGAGACCCATGCCGTCATCCGCCATATCCGTGCCCACCTGGACGCGCGCTTCCCCGGCCGCATGCTGCTGGCAGAAGCCAATATGTGGCCGGAGGACGCGCAGCAGTACTTTGGCCTGACCGGGCCGGAGCCGGAAGGCGACGAATGCCACATGGCCTTCCACTTCCCGCTGATGCCGCGCATGTACATGGCGATCGCGCGCGAAGACCGCTTCCCGATCACCGACATCATGCGCCAGACGCCGGAGGTGCCGCCCAACTGCCAGTGGGCCATCTTCCTGCGCAACCATGACGAACTGACGCTGGAGATGGTGACCAGCAGCGAGCGCGACTACCTGTGGGAGGTCTACGCCACCGACCGGCGCGCCCGCATCAACCTGGGCATCCGCCGCCGGCTGGCACCCCTGATGGAGCGCGACCGCCGCCGCATCGAGCTGATGAACAGCCTGCTGTTCTCGATGCCGGGCACGCCGGTGATCTACTACGGCGACGAGATCGGCATGGGCGACAACATCCACCTGGGCGACCGCGACGGCGTGCGCACGCCGATGCAGTGGTCACCCGACCGCAACGGCGGCTTCTCGCACGCCGACCCCGAGCGCCTGGTGCTGCCGCCGCTGCAAGGCCCGCTGTATGGCTACGAAGCCGTCAACGTCGAGGCGCAGGCGCGCGACCCGCATTCGCTGCTGAACTGGATGCGGCGCATGCTGGCGCTGCGGCGCAAGCACCGCGCCTTCGGCCGCGGCACGCTGCGCTTCCTGTTTCCGGGCAACCGCAAGATCCTGGCCTACCTGCGCGAATACGAGGACGAGCACATCATGTGCGTGGCCAACCTGTCGCGCGCGCCGCAGGCCGTCGAACTGGACCTGTCCGCCTTCAACGGCCGCGTGCCGGTGGAGATGATGGGCGCCACGCCGTTCCCGGCCATCGGCACGCTGACCTACCTGCTCACGCTGCCGCCTTACGGCTTCTACTGGTTCGTACTCAGTGACGAGGCGCAGCCCCCGTCATGGCACGTGGAAGCACCCGAGCAGATGCCGGACCAGATCACCCTGGTGATGCAGAACACGAGCCGGCCGGAGCTGACCGACGCCTCGCGCCGCATCATGGCCAGCGACGTGCTGCCGCACTACATCAGCCGGCGCCGCTGGTTCGGCGCCAAGCACGAGCGCATCGAGCGCATCGACCTGGCGTACCTGCTGCCATTTGCGCGCGGCAGCAGCGGCGAAGATGTCTACCTGGGCGAGGTGGAGGTGACCCTGCCTGGCCGCACCGAACGCTACCAGCTGCCGCTGGGCATCCTGTGGGACCGCGAGAGCGCCGACAGCGTGTCGCAGCTGGCACATGGACTGTCGATGGCGCGCGTGCGCCAGGGCAGCCGCGTGGGGCTGGCCACCGACGGTTTCGTGGTCGAGCCCTTTGCGCGCGAGGTGGTGCGCGCGCTGCGCAATGACGTGCAGGTGCACGCCGGCAACGACATCATCCACTTCCGCGCCGAAGCCGGCCTGGCCGCGCTGGAACTGGAGCGCGACCCGATCGAATACATGTCGGCAGAGCAGTCCAACAGCTCGCTGTCCTATAACAACACCGCCGTGCTCAAGATGGTGCGCCGGGTCTCTGGCGGCATCCACCCCGAGGCCGAGATGACGCGCTACCTGACCGTGCAGGGCTATGCGCACGCGGCGCCGCTGCTGGGCGAGGTGGTGCGCACCGGACCGGATGGCGTGCCGCATACGCTGATGCTGCTGCAGGGCTATGTCCTGAACCAGGGCAATGGCTGGGACTGGACCCTGGACTACCTGGGCCGCGCCATCGATGACGCGCTGCCCTCGCAGGAGAGCGAGGACGAGTTTGCCGAGGCCATGAACGGCTATGCCGCGCTGGCTGGCACGCTCGGCCGCCGGCTCGCCGAACTCCATGCGGTGCTGGCACGGCCCAGCGGCGACGACGCGTTCGCGCCGTTGCCGGCCACCGAAGGCGATGCGCGCGCGTGGGCCGAGCAAGCCTTGCGTGCGCTGCAGCGCGCCCTGACGCGGCTGGAGTCCGCGCCCGCCACCGTGCCGGGACCGGTGCGCCAGGGCTTCGAGGCCGACGTGCAGACCCTGCTGGCCGCGCGCGACGCGCTGCCCGCGCTGGTCGAACAGCTCGCCGCTGCCGCGCCGGGCAGCCTGCAGACACGCATCCACGGCGACTTCCACCTGGGCCAGGTGCTGATTGCGCAGAACGACACCTACCTGGTCGACTTCGAAGGCGAGCCCGGCCTGCCGCTGGACTGGCGCCGGCGCAAGACCTCGCCGCTGCGCGATGTGGCCGGGCTGCTGCGCTCGCTTGACTACGCCGCGGCCACGGTCGGCACCGACCGCCAGGAGCGCACCCACAGCGAACTGCCGCCGCAGCTGGCCGAACGCCGCGCGGTGCTGCTGGAGCGCTTCCGCAGCACCGCCAGCGAAGCCCTCCTGAACTGCTACCACCTGCACATGCAGGACTCGGGCACACCCTGGGCCGCGCCCGGCCAGCTGCAGCCATTGCTGGACCTGTTCCTGCTGGAACGGGCAGCCTATGAGGTCGACTACGAAGCCGCCAACCGCGTGGCTTGGATCGACCTGCCGGTCAGCGGCCTGGCGCGCCTGGTGCGCAAGCTGCTGGCGCCGGGAGACCAGCCATGACCCCCGCCCATGGCACGCAGCCCGGCATGCTGCCGGGCCACGAGTTCGAGGCCTTGCTTGGTGCGCGCCACCATGATCCGTTTGCCGTGCTGGGCCCGCACCCTGACGGCGACGGCACGCTGGTGCGCGCCTGCCTGCCAGGGGCGGCGTCGGTGCAGCTGACCGATGCGGGCGGCACGCCACTGGCGGAGATGGCACGGCTGCATGGCGGCGGCGTCTTCGCCGCGCGGCTGCCGCGCGAATACAAGGGCGGTGCGCCCGATTACCGGCTGCGCGTGCAATGGTCCGACGGCAGCGGGCAGTGCGGCGCCGACCCTTACGCCTTTGGCCTGCTGCTGGGTGAGCTGGACCTGCACCTGATCGCCGAGGGCCGCCACTTCGAGCTCGGCGCCTGCCTGGGCGCGCAGTGGCAGCGCGTGGACGGCATCGACGGCGTGCGCTTTGCCGTATGGGCGCCGAACGCGCGGCGGGTCTCTGTGATCGCTGACTTCAACGGCTGGCATCCGGCGCGGCACCCGATGCGGCTGCGCCACCCCAGCGGCATCTGGGAGCTGTTCATCCCCGCCGCACTGGGCGCGCAGCCCGGCAGCCGCTACAAGTACGACCTGCTCGACCCGCACGGCACCGAGCTGCCGGACAAGGCCGACCCGCTCGCGCTGGCCACCGAGGCGCCCCCCGCCACCGCCTCGGTGGTGGCCGGACCGGGCCAGGGCGCGCCCCCCTTCGCCTGGCATGACGCCGACTGGATGGCGCGCCGCGGCGGCGCCGATCCCTACGCAGCGCCGATGTCGGTCTACGAGGTCCACGCTCTGTCGTGGCTGCGCGCGGCCAACGACACGCAGCGCGGCTGGGAGATCCTGGCCGAGCGGCTGGTGCCATACGTGCAGGAACTGGGCTTTACGCATATCGAACTGCTGCCGATCACCGAGCATCCGTTCGGCGGCTCGTGGGGCTACCAGCCGCTGTCGCTGTATGCGCCCACCGCGCGGCTGGGGCCGCCGCAGGCCTTCGCCGCCTTTATCGACCGCTGCCACCAGGCCGGCATCGGCGTGCTCCTGGACTGGGTGCCCGCGCACTTCCCGACCGATCCGCACGGGCTGGCGCGCTTCGACGGCACCGCCCTGTATGAGCACGAGGACCCGCGCGAAGGCTTCCACCAGGACTGGAACACCCTGATCTACAACCTCGGCCGCAACGAGGTGCGCGGCTTCCTGCTGGCCGGCGCGCTGCACTGGCTGGAGCACTTCCACGCCGACGGCCTGCGCGTGGACGCGGTGGCATCCATGCTCTACCGCGACTACAGCCGCGAGCCCGGCCAGTGGGTGCCGAACCGCTTCGGCGGCCGGGAAAACCTGGAAGCCATCGACTTCCTGCGCGAACTGAACGCCGTGGTCCACGAACGCTGCCCCGGTGCGCTGACCATCGCCGAAGAATCCACCGCCTGGCCCGGCGTGACCGCCAGCGTCGCCAGCGGCGGGCTTGGCTTCGACTTCAAGTGGAACATGGGCTGGATGCACGACACGCTGCATTATCTCGGGCACGAGCCCGTCCATCGCGCCTGGCACCACCAGGACATGACCTTCGGGCTGGTCTATGCGTGGTCCGAAGCCTTCGTGCTGCCGCTGTCGCATGACGAGGTGGTGCACGGCAAGGCCTCGATGATCGGCAAGGTGCCCGGCGACGAGTGGCAGCGCTTTGCCGGCCTGCGCGCCTACTACGGCTTCATGTGGGCGCACCCGGGCAAGAAGCTGCTGTTCATGGGCAGCGAACTGGCGCAGTGGCAGGAATGGAACCACGATGCCGAGCTTGACTGGGCCTTGCTGGACCACCCCATGCACCGCGGCATGCACACGCTGGTGCGGGATCTGAACCGCCTCTACCGGGAGCTGCCCGCGCTGCATGCGCTGGACCACCGCCCGGAAGGCTTCCAGTGGGTGGTGGGCGACGACAACCATAACAGCGTGTTTGCGTGGCTGCGCCGCGCGGGCCCATACAGCCGCGAAGTGGTGCTGGTGGTGGTCAACATGACCCCGGTGCCGCGCTATGGCTACCGGCTCGGGGTGCCGTATGCCGGCGCCTGGCAGGAATGCCTGAATACCGATGCCGCCGTGTATGGCGGCACCAATGTCGGCAACAGCGGCGCGGTAGCGGCAGTGGACGTGCCTTCGCACGGGCAGCCGGCTTCGCTCGCACTGACGCTGCCGCCGCTGGCCACGCTGGTGCTGCGCTTCGATCCTGGTGGCGGCATCCAGGGCGCATCGACATGAGCCGACAGTTCGCGGACCGGCTGCTGCCGGGCAAGCCGTATCCCCTCGGGGCCCACTGGGACGGCCTGGGTGTCAATTTCGCGGTGTTCTCGGCCCATGCCTCGCGCATCGACCTGTGCCTGTTCTCCGACAACGGGCGCAAGGAGCTGGCGCGCCTGCAGTTGCCGGAACGCACCGACGAGATCTGGCACGGCTACCTGCCCGATGCGGCGCTCGGCACGCTGTACGGCTACCGCGCGCACGGCCCCTACGATCCCGCGCACGGCCACCGCTTCAACCCGCACAAGCTGCTGCTCGACCCGTATGCGCGCCAGTTGAGCGGCCCGGTGCGCTGGTCCGATGCGCTGTTCGGCTACCGCCTGCAAAGCGCGCGCGGCGACCTGACACCGGACCGCCGCGACAGCGCCCCCACCGTGCCCAAGGCGGTGGTGGTCGACGAGAGCTTCCACTGGGGCGACGACCGCCCGCCCGCGGTGCCGTGGCCGTCCACCGTCATCTATGAAGCCCACCTGCGGGGCCTGTCGATGCTGCGCGGCGATCTGCTGCCCAACCTGCGCGGCTCCTTCGCCGCGCTGTGCGACCCGCGCTTTATCGACCACCTGGTGCAGCTCGGCATCACCACCGTCGAGCTGCTGCCGGTCCACGCCATCCTGCAGGACCGCTTCCTGCTGGAGCGCGGACTGCGCAACTACTGGGGCTACAACACCATGGCGTACTTCGCGCCGGAGCCCGCCTACCTGGGCACCGGGCAACTGCAGGAGTTCAAGGTGGCGATGCGGCGCCTGCACGCGGCCGGCATCGAAGTGATCCTGGACGTGGTCTACAACCATACCTGCGAGGGCAACGAGCTGGGGCCGACGGTGTCGTGGCGCGGGCTGGACAACGCCAGCTACTACCGGCTGGTGCCGGGCGACGAGCGCCACTACATCAACGACACCGGCTGCGGCAATACGCTCAACCTGTCGCATCCGCGCGTGCTGCAGATGGTGATGGACTCGTTGCGCTACTGGGTGCACTGCTACCACGTCGATGGCTTCCGCTTCGACCTGGGCACCACCCTCGGGCGCGAGGGCAACGGCTTCGATGCGGGCTCGGGCTTTTTCGATGCACTGATGCAGGATCCGGTGCTGAGCCGCGTCAAGCTGATCTCCGAGCCGTGGGACCTGGGCCCGGGCGGCTACCAGCTTGGCAACCACCCGCCCGGCTTTGCCGAGTGGAACGACAAGTTCCGCGACGTGGCGCGCCGCTTCTGGCGCGGCGACGCCGGCCACCGCGGCGAACTGGCGGCGCGGCTGGCGGCCTCGGCCGACCTCTTCGACCGCCGCCACCGGCGCCCGTGGGCCAGCATCAACTTCATCACCGCACACGACGGCTTCACGCTGGCCGACCTGGTCAGCTACAGCAGCAAGCACAACGAGGCCAACGGCGAAGACAACCGCGACGGCACCGACGACAACGCCAGCGCCAACTGGAGCCCCGACGGCAGCATCGAAGGCCCCACCGACGACCCCGCCATCCTGGCCTGCCGCGCGCGCGTGGCACAGGCACTGATGGCCACGCTGCTGCTGTCGCAGGGCACGCCGATGCTGACCGCCGGCGATGAATGGGGCCGCAGCCAGCAAGGCAACAACAACGCCTACTGCCAGGACGACGAGATCTCGTGGCTGGACTGGAAGCAGGCCCAGACGCCCGGCGCCCAGCCGCTGCAGCACATGGTGCGCCGCCTGCTGGACCTGCGCCGGCGGCTGCACTCCCTGGCCGGCGACCGCTTCGCGCACGGGCGCGAGGAACCGGCGCAGGGCATTGCCGATATTGCCTGGTTCGATACCGACGGCAAACCGCCCACCCCCGAGGAATGGGCCGACCCGGAGATCCGCACGCTCGCGCTGCGCCGCGCGGCCGCGCCGCCCCAACCGGAGCGCGCGCAGCTGGGCTCGCTGGCGCAGGACGAAGAGAACGATGCCGGCGCCGTGCAGGTAACCTTGCTGCTGCTCAACGCCGGCGATGCCGAGGCCTCCTTCCTGCTGCCCGGGCCCACGCTGGCCTGGAAACTGCTGTTCGACAGCAGCCGGCCCGACGCCACCGAGGCCGAACTCGCGGGCGAGGCGGTCGCCGACAGCCAGGCGGTGGCGGGCCACTCGCTGGTGCTGCTGGCGGCCCAGGCCCGCAGCCGCCAGAGCGCGCCCCAGGAAAGCCCGCCGCTGGGCGCGCCGCAGGAGGCACAGGCATGAGCCGGCGCGCCACCCGCCACGACACGCCCACGGCGCTGCATGCGCTGGCACTGCGCGCGGGCCTGCTGCCCCGGTGGACGGATGCCTGGAACCAGCCCCAGACCGTGTCCGACGCCGCACTGCGGCGCGTCCTGGACGGCCTGGGCCTGCCTTGCGCCACCACTGGCCAGTGCGAAGCGTCGCGCGCATGGCTTGCCTCCGATGACGCCGCGCATGCACTGCCGCCGCTGGTCACCGCCGAGCGCGGCAAGCCGGTGGCGGTGCCGTGGCCACATACCCTGCCGCAGCGGTCCTACCGGCTGACGCTGGAAGACGGCGCCATCGTCACCGGCACCGCGGAGCGTGGCAACGATGGCAGCGCGCGCGACAGCGACGGCACCATGCTGCTGCCCGCCATCGACGTATGCGGCTACCACCGCCTGGAACTCGGCGATGCGCACACCGTGCTGGCAATCGCGCCGCCGCGCTGCTACGGCGTTGCCGATGCGCTGCGGCACGCCGGCCGCGCGGGCGAACTGACCCGGCCCTGGGGCCTGGCAGTGCAGCTCTACGGCCTGCGCCGCGGCGCGCCCTGCGGCCTGGGCGACCTGAGCGCGCTGACCCAGTGCTGCATCAGCGCAGCCGGCGCCAGCGCCGACGCCGTCGCCATCAACCCGCTGCACGCCGGCTTTGCCGCCCTGCCCGAGCGCTATAGCCCGTATGCGCCGTCCAGCCGCCTGTTCCTGAATCCGCTCTATGCCGACCCCGCCGTGCAATTCGGGCAGGCCGCGGTAGACTGGGCCGTCGCCGCGCTCGGCGCGGGCGAGTCGCTGCAAGCGCTGGAAGCCCGCAGCGAGATCGACTGGGTCAAGCTGACGCCGCTGCGCTACGCCATCCTGCGGTGGCTATGGGAGCGCAGCGATGCGCTGCTGCCGCGCGCGGCGCTCGATGACTGCGCCGCCTTTCGCGCGCGCGGCGGCACCGCGCTGCACGCGCACGCATGCTACGAGGCGATCCAGGCCCGGCGCCTGGCCGACAGCGCCAACGGCATGAACCACAACCCCGCGCCTGACTGGCGCTGCTGGCCGGTCACGCTGCGCGCGCCCGGCGATGCCGCCGTGGCGGCCTTTGCACAGGCCCATGCCAATGAGGTCGCCTACCACGCTTTCCTGCAATGGATTACGGCCGACGGCATGGCACGCGCGCAGCGTGCGGCGCGCGGCGCGGGCATGGCGGTCGGCATCGTCTCCGACCTGGCGGTGGGGGCCGACCCTGGCGGCAGTCAGGCCTGGACGCGGCAACAGGAAATCCTGGCGGGCTTCCATGCCGGCGCACCGCCGGACCTGTACAACCCGCTCGGGCAGGACTGGGGCGTGGCGGTGTTCTCGCCGCGCGGGCTGCGCCGCAGCGGCTACGCGGCCTTCCTGGAGATGCTGCGCGCCAACCTGGCCCATGCCGGCGGGCTGCGCATCGACCATGTGCTGGGCCTGGCACGCATGTGGCTGGTGCCTGCCGGTGCCCCGGCCAGTGAAGGCGCCTACCTGCGCTATCCGCTGCAGGACATGTTGCGGCTGGTGGCGCTGGAATCATGGCGGCACCGCGCCATCATCATCGGCGAAAACCTGGGCACGGTGCCGCCGGAGCTGAATGCGGCGCTGTCGGCCCGTGGCGTGCTGGGCATCGATGTGCTGTGGTTCCAGCGCGAAGAGAGCGCGCCAGTGGATGCGGCCGAGGCAGCTCAGCGGGTGCCCGCCCCGGCGCCCGACACCGTGCCGGCCTTCCTGCCTCCCGCAGCCTGGCCGCCCGATGCCATCGCCACCACCTCGACCCACGACCTCCCCACAGTCACCGGCTGGTGGGCCGGCCGCGACCTTGCGTGGCGCGACCGGCTGCACCTGCTGGCGCCGGGCGAAACCCTCGCGGCGATGCAGGCCGGCCGTGCGCGCGAGCGCGGCGCGCTCTGGCAGGCGCTGTGCGCAGCGGGGCTGTGCAGCGGCGCCGTGCCGGACCCCGCCGATGCCCCGCTCGATGCCGTGCTGGCGTGGCTGGGCACCGCGCGCACCGCCATGCGCCTGGTGCCGCTGGAAGACCTGCTGGGCGAGGCCGAGCAACCCAACCTGCCCGGCACCACCAGCGTCCACCCCAACTGGCAGCGCCGGCTCGACGCCGATGTACGTGCGCTGTTCGATACCCCGATGGTGCGGGCGCGCGCCAACGCCCTGCGCGGCGGCCGCCACGGCGCACGCCATCCGCCGCCACGCGCGTAGCCACGGCTCGCCCGCAAAAAGTGCCGCTTGCAAGACCAGCTCCGCGATCTCCCTGCAGGGATTGCTCCATCCACTAAGCTTGACCCACGTACATGCGCAGGAGCCTCGCCATGAAGGAATCTGTCCGGCCCGAGCATGCCGATGACACCCGTACCGCCCTGTCCGGCGCCAGCCTGCGCCGGGCCTTCCTCGACCACGTCTTCCATACCCAGGGCAAGCTGCCCGGCCACGCCAGCCAGAACGATCTCTACCAGGCAGCGGCGCATACCGTGCGCGACCGCCTGGTGCAGCGCTGGATCAGCACCGCCGAGGCCTACCTGGGCCAGCCCTCGCGCACCGTCGCCTACCTGTCGGCGGAATTCCTGATGGGCCCGCACCTGGGCAACAACCTGATCAACCTGGGCATCTTCGACGAGGTGCGCGAGGCCATGGCCGCTGCCGGGCTGGATCTAGACCGCATCCTGGAGCAAGAGGTCGAGCCGGGGCTGGGAAATGGCGGCCTGGGCCGGCTCGCGGCCTGCTTCATGGATTCGCTGGCGACGCTGGAAATCCCCGCGCTCGGCTATGGCATCCGCTACGAGTACGGCATCTTCCAGCAGACCATCATCGACGGCATGCAGGTGGAATCCACCGATACCTGGCTGCGCAACGGCAACCCCTGGGAGATCCAGCGCTCAGAGTGGGCCGTGCAGGTGCGCCTGGGCGGGCACACCGAGCACTACACCGACGACCGCGGCCACTACCGCGTACGCTGGGTGCCGGCCAAGACCGTGGTGGGTGTGCCGTTTGACTCGCCGATCCTGGGCTACCGCGTCAATACCGTGAACACCCTGCGGCTGTGGCGCGCGGACGCCACCGAGGCGTTCGACTTCCATACCTTCAACCGCGGCGACTACCTGGGCGCGGTCAGCAAGAAGGTCACTTCCGAGAACCTGACCAAGGTCCTCTACCCCAACGACGAGACCAGCCAGGGCAAGGAGCTGCGGCTGGAGCAGCAATACTTCTTCGTCGCCTGTTCGCTGCAAGACATGCTGCGGCTGCTCGCCGTCGACGGCATCCCGGTGACGCGCTTCCACGAGAAGTTCGCGGTGCAGCTGAACGACACCCACCCGGCCGTGGGCATTGCCGAGCTGATGCGGCTGCTGGTCGACGACCATGACCTGCCCTGGAACGAGGCCTGGCACATCACGCAGAATGCCTTTGCCTACACCAACCACACGCTGCTGCCCGAGGCGCTGGAGCAGTGGCCGCTGCCGCTGTTTGCCCGGGTGCTGCCGCGCCATCTCGAGATCATCCTGGAAATCAACGCGCGCTTGCTGGACGAGGTGCGGATCCGCTTCTACGGCGACGAATCGCGCCTGGCACGGCTGTCGCTGATCAGTGAGTACGGCGAAAAGCAGGTGCGCATGGCCAACCTGGCGTGTGTGGGCAGCCACGCCATCAACGGTGTGGCCGAGCTGCACTCACGGCTGATGCGCGAGGACGTGCTCAAGGATTTCTACGAGATGTGGCCGGAGAAGTTCACCAGCATCACCAATGGCGTGACGCCGCGGCGCTGGCTGGCGCTGTCCAACCCGCGCCTGACGCGGCTGGTGTCGGAGGCGATCGGCGACGGCTGGATCTCCGACCTGGCGCAGCTCCGCGCGCTCGAGCCGTATGCCGAGGACGCGGGCTTTCGCGAACAATGGCAGGCCGCGCGGCACCAGAACAAGGTGGCGCTGGCCGAGCTGGTCCGCGAAACCACCGGCGTGGTGGTGGACCCGTCCTCCATGTTCGATGTGATGGTCAAGCGCATCCACGAATACAAGCGCCAGCACCTGGCGGTGCTGCATGTGATCGCGCTGTACCACCGCATCAAGTCCGACCCCGGCACCGAGATCCAGCCGCGCACCTTCCTGTTCGGCGGCAAGGCGGCGCCGGGCTACGCCTATGCCAAGCTGATGATCCGCTTCATCACCTCGGTGGCCGACGTGGTCAACCGCGACCCGCAGGTGCGCGACCGGCTCAAGGTTGTGTTCCTGCCCAACTTCAATGTCACCTACGGGCAGCGCATCTACCCGGCGGCCGACCTGGCCGAGCAGATCTCGCTGGCGGGCAAGGAAGCGTCCGGCACCGGCAACATGAAGTTCGCGATGAATGGCGCGCTCAATATCGGCACCATGGACGGCGCCAATATCGAGCTGCGCGAAGCCGTGGGCAACGACAACTTCTTCCCGTTCGGACTGACCGCGCCGGAGGTCTATGGGCTGCGTGCAAGCGGCTACGACCCTGCCGCCTACTACCACAGCAACCCGCAGCTGCGCGCAGTGATCGACCTGGTCCAGCAGGGCTTCTTCTCGCGCGGGGACCCGGGGCTGTTCCGTCCTCTGTTTGACCCGCAGCAGAGGCACGACCCCTACCTGCTGATGGCCGACTTCGCCTCCTACATCGAGTGCCAGGAGAAAGTCTCCCAGGCCTTTGCCGAACCGGCGCGCTGGCAACGCATGTCGGTGCTGTCGTGCGCGCGCTCCGGGCGCTTTTCATCGGACCGGGCGATCCGCGAGTATTGCGAGCGCATCTGGCACATCGAGCCGGTGCCGGTGCGGCTGCTGCACCGCGCCAGCGGTGCGCCCTGGCAGGTTGAATCTCCGGCGCACGCCCCGCGCGCCGCCTAAGGCGGCACTGCGGGCGTGGGCTAGCGCACGTCCGCATCGCGCAGGTAGTTTCTACAATGGCCCATGTAACAAAGCCCGCGCTGGCGCTTGCCCCCGCCAGCCCGCGGCCTCGCCAAGCGTTGTCCTGCGGGCATGGAGTTCGCATTGTGCCAAGACCGGCCATCCGGCCGGCTCTCCCTTGGCATTCCCCACGGCCGTCCCAAAGCCAGGAGCCGAATTTGCACGCCAACCCGTTTCTGCTCGCCCCCGGCGCCCGCTCCGCCATGCCCAGCCTGGCCCCGCACGACTGCTTTGCAGCGCCCACTGCCGCCGGGCCGCTGGGCCTGCCCGGCAACGACGACAATGCGCACGACTACCTGTTCGGGCCGGCCTGGTTGCCGGACGGCCGCGTGCGGTTCCGCCTGTGGGCCCCGGACGCAGCCGAGCAAGGCCAGGCGGTACGGCTGGAGATCGCCGGGCTCGGTCCGGTGCGCATGGCGGCCGGCGCCAACGGCTGGTTCGAGGCCATCGTTCCGTGCTGCAATGGGGCACGCTACTGGTTCCGGCTTGACGACGGCACCACCGTGCCCGACCCGGCCTCGCGCTGCCAGGCCGACGATGTGCACGGGCCCAGCATCGTGCCCGCGCCCGACGCCGCCGGCGCCTTTGCGTGGGCGTGTCCGGACTGGCGCGGGCGCCCCTGGCATGAAGCCATCGTCTATGAGTTGCACGTGGGCCTGTGCGGCGGCTTTGCCGGCGCGGCGCTGCAGCTGCCGCGGCTGGCGGCGCTGGGCTTCACCGCGGTCGAGCTGATGCCGGTGGCGGAGTTCCCCGGCACGCGCAACTGGGGCTATGACGGCGTGCTGCCGTTCGCGCCGGAGTCCGCCTACGGCACCCCGGACGAACTGCGCGCGCTGGTGGACCGCGCCCACCAGCTCGGCATGATGGTGCTGCTGGACGTGGTCTACAACCACTTCGGGCCGGAGGGCAACTACCTGCACCGCTACGCCAGCGCGTTCTTCCGCGCGGACCGGCAGACCCCGTGGGGGCCAGCCATCGATTTCCGCCGGCCGCAGGTGCGGCGCTTTTTCACCGAGAACGCGCGCTACTGGCTGGAGCAGTTCCGCTTCGACGGCCTGCGCCTGGACGCCGTGCACGCGATCGAGGACGAAGGCTGGCTGGCGGCGCTGCCCGGCGAGCTGCGCACCATGCTGGCCGAAGGCGACGGCGCCAGCCGCCATCTCCACCTGGTGCTGGAAAACGACAACAACGATGCCGAACTGCTGGCCAAGGGCTACGACGCACAGTGGAACGATGACGCCCACCATGCCCTGCACGTGCTGCTGACCGGCGAGGGCGACGGCTATTACTGCGACTACACCCGCTGCGCCGATGAGGGCGAGGATGCGCCCGCGGGGCGCGGCGAGCCCGCGCTGCGCCACCTTGCGCGCGTGCTGGGCGAAGGCTTTGCCTACCAGGGCGAGTTGTCGGCGCACCGCTCCGCCGCCGCGCCGGGCGTGCCGTCAAGCGCGGACAGCGTGCGCCGCGGCCAGCCCAGCGCGCACCTGCCGCCCACGGCCTTCGTCTGCTTCCTGCAGAACCACGACCAGACCGGCAACCGCGCACTGGGCGACCGGCTGGCCGGCCTGGCGGACCGCAATGCGCTGCGCGCGGCGGTGGCGCTGCAGCTGCTGTGCCCGCAGGTGCCGCTGGTGTTCATGGGCGAGGAAACCGGCACGCAGCGGCCCTTCCTCTACTTCACCAGCCACCCGCCCGAACTGGCGCAGGCCGTGCGCGACGGCCGGCGCCGCGAGTTTGCGGCTTCCACGGCATTCCGCGACGATACGCGCGCCGCGGCCATCCCCGATCCCAACGACCCGGCCACCTTCGAGGCGTCGCGCCCCGAGCTGGAAGACGACGGCGACTGGACTCCGTACTACCACGAGCTGCTCGCGGTGCGCCGCCGTGAACTGCTGGACCGGCTGGCCGGCTGCCAGTCGGCCGGCGTTGATATCCTGGGGCCGGCCGCGCTGTGCGCACGCTGGCGGCTGATGGACGGCATGGAGCTGAGCCTGTGGCTGAACCTGGGCAGCGAAGCCGTGCCATGCATGCGGCCATGCCACGACATGAGCGCGGCGCTGCATGAAAGCCTGCCCGGCGCCGCGGCCGAGCTGTCCGCGGGCATGCTGCCGCCGCTGGCCTGCGTCGCCACCATGTGCGAGCCCGCAGCGGCGCGCGCCAGATAATGCCCGCCGGCTTGCCGGAATCCCTGCCAGGCAGCCATGGCGATGGCGATGGCGGCGACCATGACCTGCCCCGCGCCACCGCACGGCTGCAGCTGCACCCGGGCTTTACCTTTGCCGATGCTGCTGCCGTGGTCGACTACTACGCCGCGCTCGGCGTCAGCCACCTGTACCTGTCGCCTGTGTGCAGCGCGCGGCCCGCCTCCACCCATGGCTACGATGTCACCGACTTCACCCGCGTGCGCGACGAGCTGGGCGGCGAGCCCGGCCTGAAAGCGCTGGCCGGGCGCGCCCGCGCCGCCGGCCTCGGCCTGGTGCTGGACATCGTGCCCAACCACATGGCGGCCGACCCCACCCACAACCACTGGTGGCGCGACGTGCTGACCCACGGACGCGCCAGCCGCTGCGCCGCCAGCTTCGACATCGACTGGACCCCGCGCGACCCCGCCCTGCATGGCAAGGTGCTGCTGCCGATACTGGGCCAGTCCTACTGGGACACGCTGGTGGCGGGCGAGCTGCAATGGGTGCCTGCAAGCGCAGACGATGTCGCCCACCTGCGCTACTTCGAGCACTCGCTGCCGCTGGCGCCGGGCAGCGTGGATGCCGCCGCCGCAACCCAGCCCGGCTGGTACGACCCCACGCAGGCCGAAGGCCGCACCCGGCTGCACGCACTGCTGGAGCGCCAGCACTACCGGCTAACCTGGTGGCGCACCGCCGCCGCGGCACTGAACTGGCGGCGCTTTTTCGAGATCAGCGATCTCGTCGGCGTGCGCGAGGAAGACCCGCAGGTATTCGACGCCGTCCACGCGCTGGTCTTCCGCCTGCTGCGCGAAGGCTGGATCGACGGCGTGCGTGTCGATCATGTCGACGGCCTGGCCGATCCTGCCGGCTACTGCCGCCGGCTGCGCGCCGAACTGGACCGGCACGCAGCCGCGCGCCCGCCGTTGCTGCGGCTGGCGCACCCGTGGCTGGTGGTCGAGAAGATCCTGGGCCCGCGCGAACGGCTGGCGCCGGACTGGCAGGTGGATGGCACCACGGGCTACGACTTCATGGACGAGGTTGCCGCCGTGCTGCACGACGGCAACGGCGAGGCGCCGCTGGGCGCGCTGTGGACTTCGGCCAGCGGCGATGCGCGCCCGTATGCCGCCCATGTCGCGGCGGCACGGCGCCAGGTGCTGGAGCGGCACCTGGTAACCGAGTACGAAGGCGCCGCCGCCTGCCTGCACGACTGCGCGAAGCAGGAGCCCGGCACGCGTGACCTGACACGCGCGGCGCTGCGGCGCGCGCTGGCCGCGCTGATGGCGGCGGTGCCCGTCTACCGCAGCTACTTTGACGCGCAACCCGGCGCACGCGACGCCACTGCCGCACAGGCCGACCATGCCATGCTGGACCAGGCCATGCAGGCGGCGCGTGCCGACCTCGCCCCGGACGAGGCCGTGGCACTGGCCTTTATCGGCGGCTGCCTGCGCACGCCAGCCCCGCCCGACAGCGAAACCGGCGTACTGCGCCGCCGCCTGCAGCAACTGATGCCCGCCCTGGCAGCCAAGGCCGGCGAAGACACCGCGTTCTACCGCTACGGGCGGCTGCTGTCGCGCAACGAGGTAGGCAGCGACCCCGGCACGCTGGCGCTGCCGCCGGCGCAGTTCCACGCGCGCATGGCGGCGCGGCGCATGGCCTGTCCTCATGCCATGCTGGCCACTGCGACCCACGACCACAAGCGCGGCGAGGACACACGCATGCGCCTGGCCGTGCTGAGCGAGATGCCCGCTGCCTGGGCCGAGGCCGTGGCGGCATGGGAACGCGCCTGCGCACCGCTGCTGTCGACGCTGCCGCAGGCCCCGGACCCCGGCGACCGCCTGATGCTGTACCAGACCCTGGTCGGCGCGTGGCCGATGGAGGACATCGGCAAGCCTGCAGGCAGCAACACCGTCGAGGCCTTCCTGGAGCGCGTGTCCGCGTGGCAGCTCAAGGCCATCCGCGAAGCCAAGCGCCACGGCAACTGGACCTGCCCCGACGCAGCCTACGAAGCCGCGTGCGAGGGCTTCCTGCGCGCCATCGCGGCGGACTGGCCATCGGGTGTGCTGGCGCATATCGGCCAGTTTGCGCAGCACATTGCCGTGGCAGGCGCCGTCAACAGCCTGGCACAGGTGCTGGTCCAGCTGACCGCACCAGGCATCCCCGACCGCTACCAGGGATGCGAAGGCTGGGACCTGAGCCTGGTAGACCCCGACAACCGGCGCCCGCCCGATTTTGCGCAACTGCGCGCGCGCCTGGGCTGCAGCGCTGGCTGGGCCCACTGGCTGGCGCACTGGCGCGACGGGCGCATCAAGCAGCAGCTGATACGCCAGGTGCTGGCAGTACGCCACGCCCATCCCCGGCTCTTTGCCGACGGGCAATACAGCATGCTGGCGGCGCAAGGCGCGCTGGTGCCGCAGGTGCTGGCCTTTGCCCGCACCGCGGATGCGCACCAGGCCATCACCGTGGTGACGCGGCTGGTGGCCACGCAGGTCGACCCGACCATGCCGCGCATCCCGCCCGCGGGCTGGGGCGACACCGCCCTGAACGTGGGCGCGCCGCAGCCGAGCCGCTGGACCGATGCGCTGACCGGCCACGTGCTGGACGCACCCATGGGCCGGCTGCGCCTGCGCGAGGTGCTGGGCGGCTTGCCGGTGGCGCTGCTGCTGCGCCAGCCGTAAGCGGCCCAGGGGCAGCGCGAACGCTCGCGGCCTCAGGACTTCTGCACCGCCGTGTGCAACACGATCGGCGTCAGCGGGCCATGGTGATGGCGTGGCGTGCCATGCGGCGCCGCCTGGCCGTGCTGCGGCGGCTGCGCGCCGTCGTGCGGCCCGCGCCTCGCCTGGCCGGGCGAAGCGCCGCGTTCCTGCGGCAGGTAGGGCCGGATCACGACGGCAACGTAATCGTCCTCCTTGGGCGTGACAACGATATACGCCAGGCCCGACATCACCAGGCCGACCTCACCGAGCTCGGTCGCGATGCGCGCCACGATAAAGCGCTGCAGCAGCAGCGGGTTGACGCTGTCGTCAATCGCAAGCGCGGCCGTGCAGATGGTCAGGAAGCAGCGCTCGACCTCGCGGCACACCACCACCACCTCATCGATGGCGTAGCCCGAGCGGCTGGCGCGCACCAGCACCGACACCCCCGAGCTGGGCGCGGCGCGGTGCCAGCCCGGCTTGACCTTGAAGCTGGGCAGGGCCAGGCCGGAGCCGGTGTCGTGGGCCACGGCATTGAAGCGCTGGGCGAAGTCCGTGGGCGTCATCGCAAGCAGCTGGCGCTCCACCGGCGCCGAAGACACCGAGACGGACGAGGCCAGGACGACGGTGGACAGGATGCTGGCTAGGTTCATGACTACCTCGCAACGGATGAGCCGCTCCCCCCCGGCTGCGCTGTCGGGCCCGGCGGCACGCGGCGCACAGGGGGCCGCCGCGGCATGGGGCCGGCGTTGCGGGCTGTGCTCGCCGGCACTTGCCGCTCGCCAGTTTTTGCCAGCATTTCCTCCACTATAGACACGACGGCACGCAATCACACGACGGCGCAAGCATCGCGCCGGTCATGCCGCGCGGGCGCTGGCAGGCTGCACATGCAGTTTCTGCCGCGGCTGTAAAAACTACGCCGTGTGCGCCGAACCGGCAGCGTCGCAAGCCGCACAGGACCCAGCTCCGCACCGGCTGCGCCGGCGCCGGCGCCGGGAACGGAGCTTGCAGGTCAAAGGCAGATGCGGAGCAGGAATCGCCCTGCCCGCTGCCAAGTACAGGAGGATCGTCATGACACCACGCTTCCGCATCGCCCGCCTGGCGCTGCCTCTGGCGGTGCTGGCGATGGCCGCCTCCCAGGCCGTTGCGGCCGCCCCGACCGATGCGCCGGCGGCGCCGTCATCAACGGGCCGCACGGCCGCGCCGCGCGACACCGCAGCCGCCAGCGACCGCGCCATCACTGCCGAAGTCCAGGCCCGCCTGGCCAACGCGCGCACGCTGGACCCCGCCAGGATCCGCGTATCCACCACTGACGGCGTGGTCAAGCTGGAAGGCACCGTGCGCGACGATAAACAGCGTACGATGGCAATGGAACTGGCTCGTTCGGTGCGCGGCGTGAGCGCCGTATCCGACGAGCTGCGCGCCGGCACCGACTGACCGGCAGCGCCATGCCAACCTCCGTGGAGACGCCATGAGCACCCATCGCCAGCCCGACCATGACACCACGCGACGCCGCAGCGAGCGTCCCGACCCGCACAAGGGCGGCCCCGACACCGAACATGAACGGGGCAAGCCCGGGCGTGACCGCCGCCACGATGTCGAGCGCGAGCATGACATCCCGGATGAGAACACCGAGCCGCCTTCAGTCAGGCGCCGCGGCGACAGGCCCGATGACAGCGAAGCGCCAGTGGAGAACCACTGAATCCGCCGAGCCAACCGAACAGGAGGCACGATGAGCAAGACCGTACGTACCCACCGTATCGGCCCACGCCACGGTGACCGTGTGGGCGGCACCGCGCCCGCGCCGCGCGAAGGCGCGCAGGCTTCCGCCGGCCGCCGTTCGCGCGAGAACACCGCGTCCGGTGCCGCGCGCGCCGACGCGGGCCATATCCCGAGCACGCTCGACCCCGATCTCGAACAGGAAACCGACGATATCGACGAAGAAATCGAGCAGCGCGAGAACGAGGCCCACACCGCGCAGGATGAGGAAAGCCCGGAGGAAGAGATCGCCGATGAAGTGATGCATGCCGCCGAAGACCTGCCGGCCGAAGTGCCGGTCGACAAGGCCGACCACACCGATGAGCGCGAGGAACGCCCACCCCGCGCACCGCGTTAGCTAGCGCCCGGCAAGGACGTATCCGTGCGGCAAGACGAACGGGGGCCCCGGTGCGCCCGGAATCCCCGTCTTGATCCGGCCGGGACGCTCATCCAAGCCACCGCTATGTCGCACTGAGGTCTCCACCGTCATACTGCGGCGCTGCGGGCACCTCAAAGCGAGCCAGCAGCGGCAGGTGGTCGGAGGCGACGCGCGCCAGCGGCGAACGGTGGCTGGCCACCGACACCAGGTGCGCGCGCGGCGACACCCAGATGCGATCGAGGGCAAACACCGGCCAGCGCGACGGGAAGGTGGCGGTGTGCGGCGCATGCTCGAAATACGCATGCAGCCAGCGCAATGGCCGGCCCCACAGGAACCATTCATTGACGTCACCGAGCAGGATGGTCGGCAACGGCGGTGCGGCGGCCACGTAGTTGAGCAACTGCTGCACCTGGCGCCGGCGCTCACCGGGGCGCAGGCCCAGGTGGGTGGCAATCACGCGCAGCGCGCTCTCCCAGCCCGAGGCCGTGCACGCCAGCGTGACATCGATGGCACCGCGCGGCTCGCAGCCCTTCACCGTCAGGTCGATCTGGTTCACCGCCTGCGGCGCAAAGCGCGCCAGCAGCGCATTGCCATAGTCGGCATTGCCGCGCACGCGCGTAAATCCAGAGACCACGTGCATGCCGGTATGGCCGGCCAGGTATTCCAGGGTATGGTCGTTGCTGCTGCCGGATTCCACTTCCTGCAGCGCGACGATATCGGCGTCCAGTTCCTCCAGCACCGTTGCGATGCGGTCAGGCCGATAGCGGCGGTCCGTGCCCACGGCGCGGTGGATGTTGTAGCTGACCACCGTCATGCTGGCGATGCCGGCCGCGTCCGCCGCGCAGTGCAGCCCTGCCCGCGCGCTGGCGACCGCAGGCGTGTCGCCAGGGTCACGCGCCTGGGCAGGATTTACAAGAGGCGGTAAGTCCGGTTGCATTCGCATGGCCGGCAGCGCTGGCCGCTATGCTCAGGCGCCATCCAGGAACGGGTTCGGCTTGCCGATGCGGCGGCCGAGGTCTGGGCTTTCCCAACGTGCGCCCTCCGTGTATGGATCCGGGGCGCGCTGCATGGTCGTGCCAGGCACGCCAGGCTGCGCCGGCACGGTCGAAGGCTGGGCCTCTGGCGCGGGTGCCAGGTCGGTTCGGGTGGGGGCGTTGGCGCCCTGGGTGTACGGGTCGAACTTGTCGGTGCTGCGCGCGCCTTGCGAATACGGGTCATAGGTGCCGCGCGGCGTGCCCGGCGCCTGCGCCAGGGCGGGGATTGCGGCAGCGGCCAGGGCCACGGCCGCAAGGATTCGGCTGGGACGGATATGCTTCATGGTTACCTCCGGTTGCGCGCGATGTGCACGCCAGTAGCCATGGTCAAGCGAAAGGCGTGCCCGTACGCCCTTCGCTGCGCCAATCCCTCAGGCGATGCTCACCTTGCCTGCCACGGCATTGCCCCGTGCCAGCACCGGCACCAGCGCTGCACCGGTATGGCTGGCCGCGTTGCGCGACAAGGCCTCCGGATCGGCCGCGCCGACAATGGCGCCCCCGCCCGCACCGCCTTCGGGGCCAAGGTCGATGATCCAGTCGGCCTCGGCAATCACGTCGAGGTCATGCTCGATCACCACCACGCTGTGCCCGCCGTCCGTGAGCCGATGCAGCACGCGGATCAGGCGCGCCACGTCGGCCATATGCAGGCCCACGGTGGGCTCGTCCAGCACGTACAGCGTATGCGGCGCCTTCTGGCCACGTCGCGTGATGTCGTCGCGCACCTTGCTCAGTTCAGTCACCAGCTTGATGCGCTGCGCCTCGCCGCCGGACAGCGTTGGCGACGGCTGGCCCAGCGTCAGGTAGCCCAGGCCCACGTCCTTCATCAGCTGCAGCGGATGGGCGATGTTCGACATGGCCGAGAAGAACTCCACCGCCTCGTCGATCTCCATCGTCAGCACGTCGCCGATATTCTTGCCGCGCCAGGTGACCGCCAGGGTCTCGGGGTTGAAGCGCTGGCCGTGGCAGACATCGCACGGCACCTTCACATCCGGCAGGAAGCTCATGCCGATGGTGCGCACGCCCTGCCCTTCGCATGCCGGGCAACGCCCGTCGCCGGTGTTGAACGAGAAACGCGACGCCGTGTAGCCGCGTGCGCGCGCTTCCAGCGTATCGGCAAAGAGCCGGCGAATGGTGTCCCACACGCCGATATAGGTGGCCGGGCATGAGCGCGGCGTCTTGCCGATCGGGGTCTGGTCCACCTCCAGCACGCGGTCGATCGATTCCCAGCCGGTGACGGCGTCGCAGCCATGCCAGTTGTGCTCGACATTGAGCGGCTTCCTGGCGCTCGACTTGGCTGCCTTGGCCTCATCCTTCGCAGCGTTGCGCGCGCGCCGGGTCGCCGGCGACGACAGCACCGAGCGGCCCACCGCATCGAGCAGGTTGGTCATCAGCACATCGCGCGCCAGCGTGGACTTGCCCGAACCGGACACGCCGGTAATGGCCACCAGCCGCGACAGCGGAATGCGCGCCGTCACCTTGCGCAGGTTATGCAGCGACGCGCCGTGCACGGTCAGCCATTCCGGCGGATCGGCGGGCTTGCCGGCGGCGCCGGGCTTCACCTTGCGCCTGGCCTGCAGCGGATGGATGATCGGGTGCGCCAGGAACTGCCCGGTGGTGGAGTCCGGCGCCGCCGACAGGTCGGCCACGCCGCCCTGTGCCACCAGCGTGCCGCCGCGCTTGCCCGCACCGGGGCCGATATCGATGATGTGGTCGGCACGGCGGATGGTGTCTTCATCATGCTCGACCACCACCAGCGTATTGCCCTTGTCGCCGAGCTTGCGCAGCGCGTCCAGCAGGATCTGGTTGTCGCGCGGATGCAGGCCGATGGTGGGCTCGTCCAGCACGTAGCAGACGCCCTGCAGGTTGCTGCCCAGCTGCGCGGCCAGGCGGATGCGCTGGGCCTCGCCGCCAGACAGGCTGGGCGCGGCACGGTCCAGGCTCAGGTAGCCCAGCCCCACTTCCTCCAGGAACTGCAGGCGGCTGCCGATCTCGCTGATGACATCGCGGGCGATCTCGGCATCGCGCCCCGTGAGGCGCAGGCCATCGACCCAGCGGCGGGTATCGGACACGGTCCACTGCGCTACGTCGACGATTGCATTCTCGTCGAAGGTCACCGCGCGCGCGACCAGGTTCAGGCGCGTGCCGTGGCAATCCGGGCACGGCGTGTCGACCACGCCTTCGGGCTCCTGCTCTTCCGACGGCAGGCTCTGCTCGCGGCCGCGGTTGTCTTCCACCAGCACGGTATCGTCGAACGCCGCGCGCTGCTCACGCGTCAGTGCCAGCCCGGTGCCCACGCAGGTGGTGCACCAGCCGTGCTTGCTGTTGTACGAGAACATGCGCGGGTCCAGCTCAGGGTAGCTGGTGCCGCACACCGGGCAGGCGCGCTTGGTCGAGAACACCTTGACCTCGCCCACGTGCGCGGTGCCGCCGTTGTGCATGGCGTGGTGCAGGCCGTCCAGCGGCGCCAGCAGGTGCATCACGCCCTTGCCGGCCTCAAGCGTCTGCGCCAGCAGCGCGCGCAGCTCGGCCTCGTTCTCAGGCGAGACCACCAGGTCGCCCACCGGCAGCTCGATGGTGTGCTCGCGGAAGCGGTCCAGCCGCGGCCACGGGTCGACCGGCAGGAATTCGCCATCGACACGCAGGTGAGTATTGCCGCGCGCCTTGGCCCACTTGGCCAGGTCGGTATAGACCCCCTTGCGGTTGACCACCAGCGGCGCCAGCAGCCCCACGTGCTGGCCGCGATGGTCGCGCAGCAGCTGGGCGGCAATCGACTCCGGGCTCTGCGAGGTCACCGGCGCGCCGTCATGCACGCAATGCTGGATGCCCAGCTTGACGTACAGCAGGCGCAGGAAGTGCCAGACCTCGGAGGTGGTCGCCACCGTGCTCTTGCGGCCGCCGCGCGACAGGCGCTGCTCGATCGCCACCGTCGGCGGGATGCCGTAGACCGCATCCACCTCGGGCCGGCCCGCCGGCTGCACGATGGAACGCGCATAGGCATTGAGCGACTCCAGGTAGCGGCGCTGGCCTTCGTGGAACAGGATGTCGAAGGCCAGCGTCGACTTGCCCGATCCGGACACACCGGTGACCACGTTGAACTTGCCGTGCGGAATATCGACGTTGAGCGCCTTCAGGTTGTGCTCATGCGCATTGACGATGCGCACCACGTCCTCGCCCTCGACCTCGCGGCGCGCGCGCCGTGCCTGCAGCGCGGCCTGCAGCGGCACGCCTTCGATCTCGGCGCGCTCGGCGGCCAGCGTGCCGGCTTCGCCGAGCGCCGCGTCATAGTGGATCAGCGCCTGGCCGGTATGCGATTCGGCGCAGCGCTTCACGTCTTCCGGGGTGCCGGTGCAGACCACGCGCCCGCCGGCGTCGCCGCCCTCGGGGCCAAGGTCGATCAGCCAGTCCGCGGCGCGGATCACGTCCAGGTTGTGCTCGATCACGATCAGCGAATGGCCGCCGTCCAGCAGCTTGCCGAAGGCGCGCATCAGCTTGGCGATATCGTCGAAGTGCAGGCCCGTGGTCGGCTCGTCGAACATGAACAGCCGGCGCGGGATGGCGCTGGGCCGGGTCCGCGACGGCGTGGCCTGCACCGCTTCGGCGAGGAAGCCGGCCAGCTTCAGGCGCTGCGCCTCGCCGCCCGACAGCGTCGGCACCGGCTGGCCCAGCTTCATGTATTCCAGGCCGACATCGACGATGGGCTGCAGCACGCGCAGCACCGCGGGGTCGGCGGCAAAGCAGGCGGCCGCTTCGCTGACGGTCAGCTCCAGCACGTCGGCAATGCTCAGCAAGCGCGGCGGCTGGCCGGGGGCGGCACGCTCGATCTTCACTTCCAGCACTTCGGGGCGATAGCGGGTGCCGTCGCAATCCGGGCAGCGCAGGTAGACATCGCTCAGGAACTGCATCTCGACATGCTCGAAGCCCGAGCCGCCGCAGGTCGGGCAACGCCCGTCGCCCGAGTTGAAGCTGAAGGTGCCCGCGGTGTAGCTGCGCTGCAGCGCCATCGGCGCCTTGGCGAAGATCTTGCGGATCTCGTCGAACGCGCCCACGTAGCTGGCCGGGTTGGAACGCGCGGTCTTGCCGATCGGCGACTGGTCGACAAAGACCACATCGTCGACCAGGTCCGCGCCGGTCAGCTGGCGGAACGCGCCCGGCGACTCGGTGGCCTTGCCGAAGTGCCGCGCCATGGCCGGATGCAGCACGTCCTGCAGCAGCGTGGACTTGCCCGAACCCGACACGCCGGTCACGCACACCAGCCGCTGCAGCGGGATCTCGACCGTGACGTCCTGCAGATTGTGCTCGGTGGCGCCTTCCAGCACGATGCGCGGCAGCTTGGCATCCACCGGTCGGCGCTGCCAGTGCGAGGCATCGGCCACGCGGCGGCGCCCGCCCAGGTACTCGCCGGTCAGCGTGCCGGCATTGCGGATGTCCGCCGGCGTGCCGTCGAAGATGATATTGCCGCCGCGCTCGCCGGGGCCCGGGCCCATGTCGATCAGTCGGTCGGCAGCCAGCATCACGGACGGATCGTGCTCAACCACCACCAGCGTGTTGCCCGCATCGCGCAGCCGGTGCATGGCCTCGACAATGCGGTTCAGGTCGCGCGGGTGCAGGCCAATGCTGGGCTCGTCCAGCACGAACAAGGTGTTGACCAGCGAGGTACCCAGCGCCGTGGTCAGGTTGATACGCTGCACCTCGCCGCCGGACAGCGTGCGGCTCTGGCGGTCCAGCGTCAGGTAGCCCAAACCCACGTCGCACAGGTATTTCAGGCGCGTGCGCACCTCGGCCAGCAGCAGCTTGAGGGCATCGTCCAGCATCGCGCTGGGCAGGGTCAGCTCGTCGAAGAAACGGCGGATGCGCTCGATCGGCAGCAGCATCAGGTCATGCACGGTCAGGCCGGGCAAAGCCTCCAGCCGGGTGCGGTCCCAGTCCACCCCGCGCGGCAGGAAGCGGCGTGGCGGCGCCAGCACGGCGTCGGCATTGTCCTTCGAGCCCAGGCGCCACAGCAGCGACTCGGTCTTCAGGCGTGCGCCGCCGCAGGTTTCGCACGGCGTGTAGCTGCGGTACTTCGACAGCAGCACGCGGATGTGCATCTTGTACGCCTTCGACTCCAGGTAGTTGAAGAACCGCATCACGCCGTACCAGTGCTTGTTCCACTGGCCGGTCCAGTCCGGCGAGCCATGGATGACCCAGTGGCGCTCGGCCTCGGTCATCTCCGCCCAGGGGGTGTCGCGCGGAATGCCGGCCTTGCCCGCGTAGCGCATCAGGTCGTCCTGGCACTCCTTCCAGGCCGGGGTCTGCATCGGCTTGATCGCGCCCCCGCGCAGCGTCTTGCGCGCGTCGGGGATCACCAGGCCAAGATCGACGCCGATCACGCGGCCGAAGCCGCGGCAGGTCTCGCACGCGCCGTAGGCGGAGTTGAACGAGAACAGCGCCGGCTGCGGGTCCGCATAGCGCAGGTCGCTGTCGGGGCTGTGCAGGCCGGTGGAAAAGCGCCATACGGGGCCCTCGTCGCCGTCAGCCAGCACATAGATGTTGACGCGGCCGCCGCCGCGCTTGAGCGAAGCTTCGATCGCCTCCACCACGCGCACCTTCTCCGCATTGCCGATGCGGAAGCGGTCCGCCACCACATCGAGCAGCTTGCGTGCGCCGGTGGGCGACTGCACCACGCGCTGCGCCTGCACGCGCGTATAGCCGCTGACCGACAGCCACTGCTGGACCTCATCGTCGGTGGCGGACTCGGGCAGTTCGACCGGGAAGGTCACCACGAGGCGCGCGTCGTGATGCGGCTGGCCCTCGGCCGTGCGCGCCAGCAGCTCGGCGTAGATGGTTTCGGGCGAGTCATGGCGCACCGGCAGCGCGGTCTGCTTGTCGAACAGCTCCGCCGCGCGCGCATAGAGCAGCTTCAGGTGGTCATTCAGCTCCGTCATCGTGCCCACCGTCGAACGCGAGCTGCGCACCGGGTTGGTCTGGTCGATGGCGATGGCGGGCGGCACCCCGTCCACGCGCTCCACCTGGGGCCGGTCCATCCGGTCCAGGAACTGGCGGGCGTAGGCGCTGAAGGTCTCGACGTAGCGGCGCTGGCCTTCGGCATAGAGCGTGTCGAACACCAGGCTGGACTTGCCCGAGCCGGACGGCCCGGTCACCACGGTCATCTCGCCGGGGCGCAGGTCGAGATCGACATTCTTGAGGTTGTGCTGGCGGGCGCCGCGAATGCGGATTAGCTGCTTGCTCGACACGATTTCTCTTTTCGAATCAGGACGTTAAGGAGGAGACCGGGGACGGTCCGACCACTGTACATCCATACAGTCTATCAGGTTGGAAAAGAATTGGTATCGATCACGTCGCACGGAATCAGACAAGTGACGGTGCGGTGCGAGAGGCGAGCGGCTTTCATGACCGTTCGCGCCAGGCCAAAGCCTGACTTTCGCTGCATTGCTATTTATCGATTACCGATATACGATATGATTCAGTCATTCAGATGTTCCGACACCGCTGAACTGTTCGCGGGCCGCTGTGTACCGCGCTTCGGCAATATCCGCGCCGTGGCCGAACGCAAGCTGCGGCTGCTGCAGAGAGCGTCGACGCTGGAGTTCCTGCGCTCCCCGCCGGGCAATCGCCTGCAGTTGCTGACCGGCGACCGCAAAGGCCGCTACAGCATCCGCATCAACGAGCAATGGCGAATCTGCTTCATCTGGACCCACGACGGCCCCGCGGTCGTTGAGATCATCGACTACCACTGAGGAAGACAGACATGGTTCGCTTCAAGGACGGCATGCGTCCCATCCACCCGGGCGAAATCCTGCGCGAGGATTTCCTGGTACCGCTCAACATGAGCGCCAACGCCCTGGCCCTCGCGCTGCGCGTGACCGCGGCGCGCATCAACGACATCGTCCGCGAGCAACGTGGCATCACGCCGGACACCGCCCTGCGCCTGGCGCGCTATTTTGGCGGCGATGCGCAGTCGTGGCTGAACCTGCAGCTGGACTATGACCTGAAGGTCGCGCAGCGCGACCACGGCGAGCGCATCATGGCGGAAGTGGCGCCGCGCGATGCCGCGGCGGCCGGTCAACCGGCCGCTGAAAAGTAGAAAACGGTATTGCCGGGGCGGCGCTGCCCCCGCCCCCCCGGGGCCATCTCCCTATCGCATCAGCGTTTCCGCCAGCGCCCGGAAAGCACGGAACGTGATCGGATTGTTGGCCGCGTTGCCGGCCACGGGGTGCGACGCGTATCGCACGATGGTCAGCTCGGCCTTGGGGTCGATATAGATGCGCTGGCCATGGATGCCGGCGGCCTGGAACATGCCGTGGCTGTCGTGCGAGACCCACCACATGTCGCGATAGCTCCAGCCCGGCAGCACCGGCGCGCTGGCCGACCTGGCAAACTGGTCCCGGTCGCCGCCGCTGCGGATATCCGCCACGACCGAGGCCGGAATGATCTGCTTGCCATTGAAGCGCCCGTTGCCGCGGATGGTCTCGCCAAAGCGCGCAAGGTCGCGCAGCGTGGTGTTCAGCCCGCCGCCGCCCGACTCCGTGCCGATGCTGTCCACGGTGAAGTACGCATCCTGCTCCGCGCCCATCGGTTGCCAGATCCGCTCCGAGAGCAGCTTGGCCAGCGACTGACCCGAGGCCCTGCGCACGATCCACGCCAGCACCTCGGCATTGACCGTCTTGTAGGCAAACACCGCATTGTGGTCGCCTTCCTTCTGCAGGGTCTTCAGGAAGTCGTAGAACGTCCCCGGGCCGCTGTAGCCCGCCGGGCGGGCCAGCATGCCGCCCGCACGCGCGTAGTCCCACACCTCTGCCTTGGGATTGGCATAGTCCTCGGAGTAGCGCACGCCGATGGTCATGTCCATGACCTGCCGCACCGTGGCGTCACCGTAGGCCGTGCCAGCCAGTTCGGGCAGGTAGCGCGTCACCGATGCCGCCGGGTCGAGCTTGCCGTCGGCCGCGAGCATCGCGGCCAGCGTGCCGACAAATGACTTCGTGACCGACATGGCGATATGGGGCGTGTGCCCGTCGAGCGCGCCGAAATAGCGCTCATAGATGACCTTGCCCTTGTGCATCACCAGGATGCCGTCGGTGTAGGTCAGCGCCAGCATCTCGTCGAAGGTGCGGCGGGTGCCGTCCGCATCGGTGAACTGCACCGAGCCGACATCCCGTTCCGCACGCGGCAGCGCGCTGGCCGGGCCGGCGCCGCGCCAGACGGACGCGGTCGGCACCAGTTCTCGGATATGCGAGAACAGCCAGCGATTGCGCGGAAACCTGTCGGCGCCCGGCGTATGCGTGATCAGCTTGTCCGGCGGCGGCGGGAAGCCCTGCATCCAGCCCAGGCGGTTCGGGTCGCTGTCCAGCGCTGCGACCAGGGTCGGCGCCGCGGCTGCCGGGGCGGCCACACTCCCGGCAGCGCTGCCGGCGCTCTGGCTCCAGGCCGGCAGGCTGGCCGCGCACAGCGCCATGCATGCCAGGCGGCGCCAGGGGCGCGAGGATTCCGGATAGGTCTTCAACGACATGCTGTCTCCTTGCTTTGTTTTGTTTGAGGGATTGCCGCGCGCGGGGCTAGCCAGCCTGCGCATCCGCGCCCTGCTGGTGCTCGATCAAGGCCGCGGTCAGCTTGTCGATGCAGCGGTCCAGCGTCTGCACTTCCGCTTCCGTCAGCACCGAGAGGAACATCTTCTCCAGCATGTCGCCGCGCTGGTACGTCCGTGCGACCAGTGCTTCGCCCGCCGCGGTCAGGTAAAGGTTCAGCTGCCTGGCGTCGGCCTCGCCGACTTCACGGCGCAGCAGGCCCCGCTTTGCCAGCGCGGTGACCAGCTTGGAAGTCACCGTTTTCTCCAGCAACACCAGTTCGATCAGGCGCGTCAGCGTCAGGCCCGGCTCCAGCCCGGCAAAACGCAGCACACGCAACTCCCGCAGGCCGATGCCGAACTCGCGCTCGTAAAAGCCGGAGGCGGAACTCTTGGTCATTTCGCAAAGGCGGTTCAGGCGAAACGACATGAATTCCAGGATGGAATCGGTGGTGCTGGCAGTGTTGGACATGGGAACGGGTGATCAGGCGGCCGATAGATTCTATGGGCAATAGTTTCCATGAGCAACTAACCAAGGGTAAGTACGGTTCTTCGCGCGATCGCCGGGCAAAAGAAAAGGCCCGCCCCAGGATTCCTGGCAGCGGGCCGGTCCAGGCAGCGCGGCGGCTGCCTGCAGCGCTCAAGCGCGATCAGTCGAGCAGGTGCCCCATGCGCGTGCGCTTCGTAGCCAGGTACTTCTCGTTCTCGGCGTTGGACGGCACGATGTGGCGCAACTGCTCGGTAACCGTGATGCCGGCCTTCTCGAGCGCTGCGGCCTTGAGCGGATTGTTGCTCATCAGGCGCACGGACTTGACGCCCCACTGGTGCAGCAGGTCGGCGGCGAAGGCGTAGTTGCGTGCGTCGATCGCCTGGCCCAGGGCCAGGTTGGCGTCGACCGTGTCGAGCCCGCCGTCTTGCAGGCGGTAGGCGCGGATCTTCTCGGCCAGGCCAATGCCGCGGCCTTCATGCCCGCGCAGGTACAGCAGGATGCCGCGACCTTCGGCGGCAATCTTTTCCATGGCGAGCTCGAGCTGCGGACCGCAGTCGCACCGGCAGGAACCGAAGACGTCGCCGGTCAGGCATTCGGAATGCATGCGGATCAGGACGCCATCGCCCGTCACATCGCCCACGCTGAGGGCCAGGTGTTCGATGCCTGAATCGGCGCCCTTGAAGGCGTGCGCCGTAAAGTCGCCGAATCGCGTCGGCAGGCGCGCCGAGTCGATCAGCTCAATTTCTGTGTCATTCATACCGGAATTCTTGGTCAAAAGGCGGGGGCGCGGCCCGGCACCGCCGACATTATGAGCGGAATTGCACCTTCGCGCTCGGATTCCCCGCCGAGGCGGGGCGGGACAGCCGTCGGCGAAGTCCTACAGCAGTACGCGCAATCCCCTTATGCAGCCGCTTCAAGCGGGTCGGTAGACTCGGTTTACAGGACATCGCCGGAGCCGTTCCAGGCGACAAAAAGCGCAGTGCGCATCACCTGACGGCGGCCCCCGGCCCCAGCAGGAGCAGGCCATGACCGGTAATCCCTTGAACGCTGAGCAAGCCAGTACCAAGATCGCAGCACTGTTCGATACCAGGTCGGCAGCCAACGACGCCGCCGAACGGGTCTGCCATGAGGCCCATCTCCGGCGCGGGCAGGTGCGGCTGGTGCATCCATACGAAGCGCACTTCGGCCGCAAGCTGGAGCCCGAGAACGACGCCATCGCGCGCACCGCGGTGCGCTCGCACCTGATGATGGGTACGCTGGGCGCGGTGGTCGGGCTGGCCATTGTCGGCATCCTGCACCGGCAGGGAGTCGAGGCCGTCATGGACAGCCCGGGATTCGCAATCGGGGCGGCCCTCTTCCTGGGCATGGTGTTCGGCATGCTGTTGGCGGGGCTGGTGACCGCACGACCGGACCATCAACTGGTAATAACGCCGGTGCGTGAGGCCGTGCAGCATGGCCGCTGGGCGCTACTGGTACACCCGACCACGCCGCAGCAATGCAACGAGGCTATGCGCGCGCTGCGCAATACCACCGCCGAGGTGCTCAGGACAGCCTGACTAGCTGCTCAGGGCTCGACCGAAGGCTCGCGCTTGAGCGTGCGCAGCACAAAGGTCGAGCGGCTGTGGCGCAGGCCAGGCAGCTTGTATAGCTTGTGCCGCAGGAACTCCTCATAACCCAGGGTCCCCGCCACGGCGACCTTGATCAGGTAGTCATATTCGCCCGTCAGCAAGTGGGCCTCCATCACCTCAGGCAATTCCGCCAGGGCCTTGCCGAAGCGGTACAGCATGTCGTCGTCGTGCCGCTCCAGCGTGACCTCGATCAGCACGGTATCCGGCAATCCCAGCGCCTTCTGGTTCAGCAGCGCGGCGTAGCCTTCGATCACCCCGCTTTCTTCCAGCGCGCGCACACGGTTCCAGCAGGGCGTGGCCGACAGGCCGACTTGCTCGGCCAGCCGCGCATTGGACAGGCGGCCATCGCGCCGCAGTTCACGCAGGATGCGCCGGTCGGTGTCGTCGAGTTTGGGCGGCTGTGCCATCGCAATATCTACAAGAAAAGAAACATCCTTATATTCTGCCATGAATGGATGTTTATTCTCCAATAGAAGCCATATCGAAGAAAATTTAGAAGCCAATTTTGCGTAACGGCTGGTAAATTTACCTTATCGAACGACCTGCCGGAAACAACACATGCCAGCCACCACCCTCCCCACCTTGCACCTCTCGCTGCGACTCGAAACCGCCGACCTGTTCGGCGCCATGGAATGGGTGCTGGCCAATGCGCGCCGTACCGGCCTGGCGCCCGCGCAACTCAGCTTCGACGCGGCCCGGCAGGCCGTGCTGCATGCCACCCTGACGGCGCAGGATGCCGGCCAGCTGTGGCTGTTCCTGCGCCGCCTCGACAATGGTTTCGACGTGGAACTGCTGTTTGCCGACGTGGATGACCCCGACAGCGACGCCGTGGCCGAGCCGGCACCGCGCGCCGCCATGCGCCGCACCAACAGTGAGCCGGCCCTGGCCCTGCCCGCGTGAACCGCGCCTAAGCAGCCTGCGGCAGCAGTTCGATCCCATCGAGCTGCGCCGCGCACGTATCGCGCACGATCGAGACAAAGTCCGCCACGTAGGGCCTGCGCGCCATCGCCGCCGGCACCGTGGCATAGAGCTCGCTCCACAAGCCTCTGGCACCGATGCGCTTGGCCAGCACGTAGTCGTGGTCGACGTAGTTCTTCACCCCCCAGTTGGGCAGCGCCGCCACGCCGCGGCGGCTGGCTACCAGCTGCAGCACCGCCACCGTCAGTTCCGCCGTGCGCCGTTCCAGGTGGATGCCCGCGGGCTCCAGCACCTCGCGGATCAGGTCGATGCGCTGCTCGGGCACCGGATAGGTAATCAGCGTTTCGCCGGCCAGGTCTCCGGCTTCGATGCGGCGCTTGTTGCGCAGCCGGTGTTCATTGGCGATGACCGCCAGGATCTCGAAGCGGAACAGCGGCGCCACCTCCAGCCCGCGTCGGGCCGCCGGCTGCGAGCCTATCACCATGTCGGCGCGGCCGTCGCTGAGCAGCGCGATCGGGTCGGCGTGGAAGCCCGCCACCAGATCCACCTCCACTTCCGGCCAGCGGCGGCGGAACTCGTCCATCACGGGCATCAGCCAGTCGAAGCAGGTATGGCATTCCAGCACCACGCGCAGCTCGCCACGGGTGTCGCCCTTGAGCCGTTCGATATCGCGGTCGGCGGCGCTGACCGCGGCCAGCACCTCGCGCGCCAGCGCCAGCAGGCGTTCGCCCGCCGGCGTGAAGCGCAGCCCCTGGCGCGTGCGGTCGAACAGCGGCAGGCCGTAGTGCGATTCGATCGCCTTGATCTGGTGCGACAGCGCTGACTGGCTGACATGCACGCGCTCGGCCGCGGTGGCCAGCTTGCCGGACTCGGCAATCGCCACCAGCGAGCGCAAATGGCGGACTTCGATCATGCGGCGCCCCCAACCTGTTGCCCGTCTGTCTTGATATGAAACTCATTCATATGTTGTTTAAAACTTGTCGCTTGATTCATTTTACGGGCAAACCGACACTGTGCGCCAGACATCTTCCGGAGCAACCTCCATGGCACGCACCCATATCCTCGGCTTTCCCCGCATCGGCGAACGCCGCGAACTGAAATTTGCGCAAGAAGCGTTCTGGCGCGGCGATCGCACCGAAGCCGAGCTGCGCGACGTGGCCGCGCAACTGCGCCGCCGCCACTGGCAGCTGCAGGCCGACCGCGGCCTGGACACCGTGGCCACCGGCGACTTTGCCTATTACGACCAGATGCTGAGCCTGACCGCGCTGCTGGGTGCGCTGCCGCGCCGCTTCGGCTTGGATCCGGCCCGGCTCACGCTGACGCAGTACTTCGAGCTGGCACGCGGCAACCGCGAGCAGCCGGCCATGGAAATGACCAAGTGGTTCGACACCAACTACCACTACCTGGTCCCGGAGCTGGACGCCGAGACCACTTTCGACGGCGGCCCGGCCTGGTTCTTCGAGGAAGCCGATGAGGCGCTGGCGCTTGGCCTGCGCGCCCGCCCGGTGCTGATCGGGCCGGTCACCTACCTGTGGCTGTCCAAGAGCCATGTGGCGGGCTTCGACCGCCTGGCCCTGCTGCCGCAACTGCTGCAGGGCTATCGCCGCATCCTCGACCAGCTCAAGGCGCGCGGCATCGAATGGGTGCAGATCGACGAGCCGGCCTTGTGCCTGGACCTGGAGCCGGCCTGGCTCGACGCATTCGACACCGCCTACGCTGCCTTGCGCGAAGCCGGCCCCAAGTTGCTGCTGGCCACCTATTTCGACACCGCCGCCGACCATGCGCAGCGCGCCGCCGCCCTGCCGGTCGACGGCTTCCATATCGACCTGGTGCGGGCGCCGGAACAACTGGCCGCATGGCAGGCCGCGCTGCCCGCGCACGCCGTGCTGTCGCTGGGCGTGATCGACGGCCGCAATATCTGGCGCACCGACCTGCGCCGAGTCCTGGACACGCTGCGCCCGGTGCAGGCCGCGCTGGGCGAGCGCCTGTGGCTGGCACCGTCGTGCTCGCTGCTGCATGTGCCGGTGTCGCTCGCGCATGAAGTGCGTCTCGATGTCGAGCTGAAGTCGTGGCTCGCCTTTGCCACCGAAAAGCTCGACGAGCTGTCCGTGCTGGGCCGCGCGTTGAATCAAGGCGACGCCGTGGTCGCCGAAGCGCTGGCAGCATCCGACGCCGCGCAGGCCTCGCGCCGCGCCTCGCGCCGGGTGGTCAACCCGCGGGTGCAGCAGCGGCTGGCAGCCGTGAGCGCCGGCATGGCCGACCGCGCCAGCCCCTTTGCCGAGCGCATCGAGCGCCAGCGCCAGGCGCTGCAGCTGCCGCTGTTGCCGACCACCACGATCGGCTCGTTCCCTCAGACCGCGGCCATCCGCCAGACCCGCGCCGCGTTCAAGCGTGGCGAGATCGGCGCGCTCGAATACCTGGAGCGCATCCGTGCCGAGATCGCGGTGGCCGTGCGCAAGCAGGAAGCACTGGGCCTGGACGTGCTGGTGCACGGCGAAGCCGAGCGCAACGACATGGTCGAGTACTTCGGCGAGCAGCTGTGCGGCTACGGCTTTACCGAGAACGGCTGGGTGCAGAGCTATGGCTCGCGCTGCGTCAAGCCGCCGGTGATCTACGGCGACGTGTACCGGCCCGAGCCGATGACGGTCGATACCGCCCGCTACGCGCAATCGCTGACCGAGCGGCCGATGAAGGGCATGCTCACCGGCCCCATCACCATGCTGCAGTGGTCCTTCGTGCGCGACGACCAGCCGCGTGCCACCACCGCGCGCCAGCTGGCCCTGGCCATCCGCGACGAAGTGTGCGACCTGGAGCAGGCCGGCATCCGCGTGATCCAGATCGACGAGCCCGCGCTGCGCGAAGGCCTGCCGCTGCGCCGTGCCGACTGGGATGCCTACCTGGACTGGGCCGTCACTGCCTTCCGCCTGTCGGCCAGCGGCGTGCAGGACCAGACCCAGATCCACACGCATATGTGCTATGCCGAGTTCAACGATATCCTGCCCGCCATCGCGGCCATGGACGCGGACGTGATCACCATCGAGACCTCGCGCTCGGCGATGGAACTGCTGGAAGGCTTCGGCGACTTCGACTACCCGAACGAGATCGGGCCGGGTGTCTACGACATCCACTCGCCGCGCGTGCCGTCGGTGCAGGCCATGGAGCGGCTGCTCGACCGCGCCTGCGAGGTGGTGCCGCCGCAGCGGCTGTGGGTCAACCCGGACTGCGGCCTGAAGACGCGCGGCTGGGAAGAGACCGAAGCAGCGCTGGCCAATATGGTCAGCGCGGCCCGCGCGCTGCGCGCGCGGCTGTCGGCGCGGGGCGCAACGACCTGGAAGCGCCTCAGCAAGCCTGCAGCCGCCACCGCCGCGGCAGTGCCCCACGCCGGCAACGCCTGCACGGCCTGCGCCACGCACGCGAACTGAGACGGCGTAGCGCCAATTGCGCTGGCAGGAAAAGACAAAGGCCGCATGCCCCTCACAGGCATGCGGCCTTTGTCCTCGATGGCGGCCTCGTCAGTCCACCTGCATCACCGCCGGCGGCATCCAGTTGCCGTCCAGCAGCACCTGCTCCGGCCAGTACGCGCGCAGCATCATGTTCAGGCCATCGGGCGGCGCCGGCAGCCAGTTCGCCGCCTTGGCGCCGGCCGGGCGCTCGTGCTGGATATAGATATCGAGCGAGCCGTCGCGGTTGTAGCGCAGGCGGTCGCGGCTGCCCACGGCGTAGCGCTGGATCGGGTTGGGAATGAACGCCTGCCGGTCGTTGTACAGCGTCAGCGACCAGAACGCGCGCGCCGGCGGCAACTGGTCCTTGTCGAAATGCAGCACATAGCGCGCCCCGCCCTGCAGCGGCTTGCCGTTGGCATCCGTGCGGGTGGAGGCGTAGATCGCGTCTTCGGGCAGGTTGGCACCCAGGCCCACCCACGCGGTCACCGCGCGGCGGCCGTAGCTGGTGCCATAGGTGCCCAGGTCGCGATGCATGACCCAGCCGTTGCCGGCATCGGCATTGCCCTTGCGCGCACCCTGAACGATCGCGGCCAGCGCAGCGGTAGCACCCTCCTGCACCGCGCGCGCGGTGGAGGGCTCCATCACCGTGGTCTTAAACGGCACCCCCGGGGTGATGCCCATGCGGCGGAGCTTGTCCACCATGGCGGCATCGGCGGGCGCCGGCGGATTGGCCGGCAGCAAGGCGGCAAAGCGCGTGAAGAAAGCCTGTGCATCCATTGCCGCCACCAGCTCCACGGGCGAGCTTTCAGGGTCGATGGCCGTGGGCCGCGGCGCGGCCCTCTCCGGCACGCGCCGCCCGCCACCCCAGGCCGACAGCGGCGTCAGCCGGTACTGGTCCTGGAGCCGGTGCACCGCCGGGAAGTCCTGCTTGCCATTGGCCTGCGTACGGCCGATCAACCAGACCATCGACGTGGGCGAACGGATCTCCTGCATGCCCTTGGGCAGCGTGCCGCGCCAGTCAGGCCCGGTGATGGCGAAGTTGCCGCGGCGGGTGCCGGTGGTGCGCTTGCCCGGCGACGCGAACACATTGGTCCACGCATCCATCAGCGGCATCAGGTAGTAGCGCCCGTACGTATCGGGCACCGACAGGATGACCGGCTCCCTGGACAGGTCGAGCCAGGCCGACGAATACAGCGTGTCGGCGTTGGGGCTGACCACGTCGGTGAAGCTGGCGTCCGGGAAGGTGCGCTTGTGGTGGAAGGTATTGGCCGGCGTGCGCAGCGTCATCAGCTCGCGCGTCACGTCCATCAGCACCATCGGATAGGCGAAGGTGAAGACCTCGGCGGACAAGGCCTTCATCGCCTGGTCGGACGGCGGTTGCTCGGCGACTGCCGGGCTGGTTCCGTGATCCGGCGCGGACGCACAGCCGGACAGCATGACGGCAAGCGTGACCGCGCTCGCCAGTTGACACAAGGATGGCTTCATGACCCCGTTTTCCCAATGTTTTTGCGGCTTTTCGGGTGTTGCGGCTATGACTGCCGGCATGTCGTCCCGAAGGCGCATCTATTCCGTGCGCATCTTGTCCCGCGCGCCGGTGACCTGTCAATTCCTCTGAAGCCGGGAAGCGAGGGCAAGCGCACCGAACGCCGGCGGCATCGGTCACGGGTGAATCATGAAGCACTATCAGGGGTGATGAAAGCCGCACGCATGGCTCGGCCTTTCCGCCTCAGAGCCTCAGCGCGTCAGGAAATCCAGCACCACCTTGCTGAACGCCTCGGCCTGCTCCAGGTTGGAGATATGTGCGGCCTCCAGCTCGACATAGTGGGCGCCCGGGATCGTCTGCGCCAGGAACACGCCATCGCGCGGCGGCGTGGGCAGGTCGCCCGAGCCAGCGATCACCAGCGTCGGCGTGGTGATCTTTTCGATTTGCGCGCGCAGGTCGGCATCGCGCACCGCCAGGCAGTTGGCCGCGTAGCCCGCAGCCGGGGTGGCCCCGAGCATGGCGCGCAGCGATGCCACCAGCCCCGGATGCGCGGCCGCGTACGGCGGGGTGAGCCATTTGTCGACTACCGCGGCAGCGATCGATGCCACGCCGTCGCGCCCGACCGCAGCGGCGCGGTTGGTCCAGTTCTCCGGCGGGCCGATATAGGCAGCGGTATTGCACAACACCAGCTTGCGCAGGCGCGGACCATGGTTCAGGGCCAGCCACATGCCAGTGATGCCACCCATCGACAAGCCGCAGAAACTGGCTTCGCCGATGCCAAGGTGATCGAGCAACGCGATCACGTCGCCGCCGAGTTGCGCGATGCTGTACGGACCCGCCGGCACCGACGACTCGCCATGGCCGCGCGTGTCATAGCGCAGCACGCGGAAGTGCTGGCTGAAGGCCGCCACCTGCGGCTCCCACATGCTGAAGCTGGTGCCCAGCGAATTGGACAGCACCAGCACCGGCAGGTGCTCGGCGCCATCGAGGCGGTAATGCAGTCGGAGGTTGGCGAGGTCGGCGTATGGCATGGCGTTTGGCTCAGGATCAGGTGGCTGGATGGCAGGCGCTCAGTTCGGCGCGATGGCCGAACCGTGTTGCGCCAGCGGCGTGACCTTGATCTCCATGTACGGGTACAGCGGCAGCATGGTCAGCAGCGTGTGCAGTTCGTCGTTGTCGCCGACATCGAAGATGCTGACGTTGGCGTACTGGCCCACCACACGCCACAGGTGGCGCCACTTGCCTTCGCGCTGCAGGCGCTGCGACATGGCCTTCTCGTCGGCCTTGAGCTGCTCCACCAGTTGTGGATCGAGCGATGCGGGAATCTTGACGGTCATTTCTGCCATGAACAACATGGGGGTCTCCTTGTCCGGGGGTATGGTGGGATGGAGGCAGCGCGGGCTGCCTCGTCAAAGATGGCGCACGCCGTCGAGATAGGCCTTGCGCCAGCGCACGATGCGCACCTCGGCAAACAAACCCGCCTCGGTGAACGGATCGGCGTCGATGAATTGCTGTGCCGCGTCGCGGGTGTCGACATCGACGATATAGATGCCGCCTCCGGCATCCGAGCCATCGTCGTTGAGCTTGGCGCCGCAAGCCAGCAGCAAGTCCTTGTTGGCTTCCAGGTAATCCAGGTGGCTGGCACGGGTGGCCTGGCGCACATGCTGGTGATTGGGCTTGTCGACGGTTTCGATCAGGTACGGCATGGCAATCCTCCTGTCAGCGGCACGCTGGCCGCGGGTCAAAGTCAGGCAATCTGCGCGCCCCACAGCAGCAGCGCGGCAATGTAGATCAGGCCCACCCAGAACATCATGATCACGGTGTAGCCCATCACGTCCTTCAGGTTCAGCCTGGACAGCGCCAGCGCCGGCAATATCCAGAACGGCTGCACCAGGTCGTTCCAGGCATTGCCGAGCATCACCGACATCGAGGTCTGGCTGACCGAGCTGTTGATGGCCTTGGCCGCATCGACCATGAACGGGCCCTGGATCATCCAGTGGCCACCGCCCGACGGTGCGAAGAAGTTGATCACGAACGAACTGAGCAGCCCCCAGAACGGCAGCGTCTGCGGCGTGGCGATCTCCACGAACACACGCGAGATGGTATCCACCAGCCCCGAGCCGGCCATGATCGCCATGATGCCTGCATAGAACGGATACTGCAGGATGATGCCGGAAATGGTCTTGATGCCTTCGTTCAGCTTGGCCACGTAGTTGACCGGCGTGCCCAGCAGCAGCACGCCCGCGAACAGGATCAGGAAGTTGATCAGGTTCAGGTCGAGCGAGCCGCCCTGCGTGAAGTAGATGACCGCGTAGGCCATGCCGCACAGGCCGATGGCCAGGCTCAGGATACGGCTGTTGTTCAGGCGCGCGGCCAGGGTGTTCTCGCCGCCCATGCTGTGGGCCGAGCCGGCCTCGGCCTTGGCGGGTTCCTGGTCGCGGCGGATCTCCACCACATCGGCCGGGTTGCGCGGATGCAGCCAGGCATTGAGCAGCGGCAGCGTGACGATCACCGCCAGGCTGGTCAGCAGCATCGGCGTGGAGAAGATGGTTTCAGACAGCGGGATCACGCCCATCAGCTTTTCCATCGGGTGGCCCGGGGTGGAGATCAGCACCGGGATGCTGGCCGACAGGCCCAGCCCGTACAGGGTGAAGCCGCTGTACGCGGCGGCGATGATGAGCGGGTAATGCACGCCACGGACCTTCAGCGCCAGCTTCCTGGCGATGATGCCGCCGATCACCAGCCCGAAGCCCCAGTTCAGGTAGCTGCCGATGCCGCCCACCAGCGTGGCGACGATCACCGCGGTGCGCGGCGAGTGCACGGCACTGACGATGCGGTCGAGCATGCGGTCAGTGAACGGCGCGGTGGCCAGCACGTAGCCCATCGCCAGGATCACCGCCATCTGCGTGGTAAATGCCAGCAGGTTCCAGAACCCCTTGCCCCAGCTGGCGATCACGGCCGGCGCTGCCTGCCCTTGCACCGTCACCGCCAGCGCCATCGTCAGCAAGGTCAGGCCGATGGCAAATACAAAGGGATCCGGCAGGTACCGGCGCATGAGTTCGGTGAAGAACCCGGCAATCTTGCTCATAGCTTCCTTGTCTCCAGTTTCGGCCAAAGTTACGCCACTAGAACTACAGTTCTATATGCGAACTTCAAAAATACGCGTGGCTATGCTAAGAGCCGGTCGACCGGTTGGTCAAGGAAATGGGGACGCGCGATTACATTCGTTTCGCGCAACAATTGTTGAATGAGGCCTGGAATTTTCTACGCAGGCCTTGCAATGCGGCCGATCGGCAGGATCAATAGCGCATCTGCACATCATCGACCTTGCCCGTACGCGCGTTGTACAGGCAGGCGTAGTGGAAGCCGATCGCAGACGAACTGTCGTCAGGCTCGAACACGCCTTCGCCATTGACCGAGGTTTGCGCATTGGGGCGCAGGTAGTACTGCTCGCGGTCGGCCATCAGCATCACGCTGCCGGGCTGCGGGTAGCGGCGCTTGAGGGCTTCCGCCACGGCCGGCTCGCAGGCCATGGACGCGGCCCTGGATGCGGCTTGTGGATCGACGGTGATGCGGGTGGTGGCCGGGGGCACAGGGCGCGGTGCCATCTGCGGCGGCGTTTCGCAGGCGGCCAGCAGGCACACCAGCGGCAGGCACAGGCAAGAAGCTCGGATCACGCGGACCTCCTCAGAAGGAGGGCGCCGGCAACGGGCACCCCAAAAAGTGAAGCGGAGCTATCAGGTTACTGCCTCTGGCCGGAAAAGCCAAAGCCGGCGCGCCCGGGCAGCCCGGCAATGCCCCGCCGATAGCGAATCCTTGAACGCGGCTAAACTATGGCACGCGGCAGCGCCCCGGGTTCCGGCCAGGTGCGTGCCGCCAGCACAACCACGATGCCGACACAATGACAACCACAGAGACAAGCGGCAACCGCCCTGCCACCCCTGCTCCCCTGCTGCGCACCGCCGCCAGCCTGCTCGTCGTGCGCGATGCGCCGGCCGGCATGGAAGTGCTGCTGGTACGCCGCGTCGAACGCGCCAACGACCGCAGCAGCGGCGCCTACGTTTTCCCGGGCGGCACGCTCGACGCGCAGGACAAGGCCCTGCACGCGCATGCCCACGGCCTGGACGACGCCCTTGCCAGCGAACGCCTGGGCATGCCGGCCAGCGGCCTGGACTTCTACCTGGCCGCCTTGCGAGAATGCTATGAAGAGGCCGGCCTGCTGTTTGCCTGTGACCGCGACGGGCGCCCGCATTCGCCGCACCAGCTCGGCGCCGCCGGCCAGGCGCTGCTGCGCGAGGCAGTGCAGCGCGGCGGCCCCGGCCTGGCCCACGCTTGCGAGCAACTGGGCCTGCGCCTGGCGGCCGACCGGCTCGCCTATCACAGCTACTGGCTGACGCCCCCCGGCCTGCCCAAGCGTTTCGATACCCGCTTCTTTGTCGCCATCGCCCCCGAAGGCCAGGTGGCCGTGCCCGACGGCACCGAGATCGTGGAGCACCGCTGGATTCGCCCCGGCGAGGCCGCCGATCCCGCCAGCGGCCTGCCGCTGATGCACGTCACGCGCCGCACGCTGAGCTCGATCGCGCAGTTTGAAAGCGCCGCGGCCTGCTTCGCTTATTACTCGCAGCTGCGCGGCATTGCCTGCATCATGCCGCGGCTGGCCACCGGCGCGGCCGGCGTGCGCCCGGTGATGCCGAACGAGCCGTGCTACGCCGAGATCGGCCGCATCGATCCCGACGGCAACACGCACGGCCGTTATGAGCTGGTACCGGGCGTGCCGGTACGACTGTCCGAGCGCGTCTGGCGCGTGACCGCCAACAACGGCAACGTGATGACGGGCCCGGGCACCAACACCTACCTGATAGGCGGCGGCGCGCGCAATGAATGGGCCGTGATCGATCCGGGCCCGGACGATGGCGAGCATGTGCGCGCCATCCTTGCTGCCGCACCCGGCCCGATCCGCTGGATCCTCGCCACGCATACCCACCTGGACCATTCGCCCGCTGCCGCCGCGCTGCAGGCCGCCACCGGCGCCACGGTGCTCGGGCGTGCCGCGCCTGCCGGCCAGTGGCAGGACCTCAGCTTCGAGCCACAGCGCGAACTGAACCACGGCGAGCGCCTTGCCATCACCGAGGACTGCACCTTGCGCGTGTGCCACACGCCGGGCCACGCCTCGAACCACCTCTGCTACCTGCTGGAAGAAGAACAGACACTCTTTACCGGCGACCACGTGATGCAGGGCTCGACCGTCGTCATCGGCCCGCCCGATGGCGACATGCGCGCCTACCTGGACTCGCTCGCAGCACTGCAGGATGAAGACCTCGACTGGCTGGCGCCGGGCCATGGCTTCCTGATCGCGCGCCCGCAGGACGCCATCCGCATCCTGGTCCGGCACCGGCTGCAGCGCGAGGCCAAGGTCGTTGCCGCACTGCGCGAACTGGGCCCGGCACCGATCGGCGAGCTGCTGCTGCGCGTCTACGACGATGTGCCGCCGCGCATGCATCCGGTTGCGCAGCGATCGCTGCTGGCGCACCTGCTCAAGCTGCGCGATGACGGCAAGGCGCAGGAAGCGGACGGCATCTGGTCGAACGCCACGGCGTAGCACCGGCGCGGGCATCGGGGCCAGTTGAAGATTTTTGGCGGGGGGCTTGCGCAAACCAGAAATTGCGCTACAATGGCGCCTCTCGTGTGCGGCTGTAGCTCAGTTGGATAGAGTACTTGGCTACGAACCAAGGGGTCGTGGGTTCGAATCCTGCCAGCCGCGCCACCTATGCAGAAAGAAAAAGGGCTTCCGGAAACGGAAGCCCTTTTTTCATTGCGGCGCTCGCATTTGGCGCCACCCTCCCCACTACCACCACTACCACCGATAGCGCGCCCCGACCGTTCCGCCCGGGTTGCGCCCCGCCCTCACCTTGAACCACAGCTTCATGCCGGTCGATGTATTGCCATGCGCGCCGATGTTGAAGGAGAACAGCCCGCGCAGCAGGTCGGCATCGATCTTGGTGCCGTTGATGTTGATGACCTGTTTGCGGCTGTCCTGCCACCAGTCAGCCTCGACAAAGGGATAAATGCCGGCCAGCCGCGTCGGCTGCGCGCCGTACAGGCGCACGCCGATACCGGCGGCGCTGGCATCGCCGGGCATGGCTTGCATCGGCATGCCGGAGACGGGCGACATGCCAGGCTGGTAGGCCAGCTGCAAGCGCGGCTGGATGGTCAGCCCGCCTGCGCGCGGCACCACGGCATCGACCGCCAGCGCCATGGTGCGCATGCGACTGTCGGCAAAACCGCCTGCGCTGGTGATGTCATCCAGGTGCAGCGACACCCGGCGCGGGCGTTCGGCCATGGCGGCGGTTTCACGGTCGACCGCGGCAAGGCCGGGCGCATCGTCATCGGGCCCGGGGCCCATGGCAAGCGTTAACGCGGATGGGGATGACTGCGACGGCGCGGCATACTCGACGGTGACGGGCTCGGCGGGCGTGGCGGACCAGGCAGGAGCAGCGGTGTCGGCAACCAGCAGATCGGGCACGTCGGCCATGGCGGGCTGCCCGGCTTGCGCCTGCAGCGGCTGGTCCCAGCCGGAGACGCCCTGGCTTTCCGGAACGGCGTCATCTGCATGGGCCAGTGCACACATCAGCATGGCCAGGATGACGCTGTACTGCAGGTGATGCAGGACCATGCCGTGATGCGCGGCACATGCGTGCCACCCGGGGCAAGTCCCCGCCTCCCTTTCTCTCGATGACAAGACCGTAGTCATGGCAACCACCTTCGGACGTTATATGTGCCTGCCCGATGAGTTCGAGCATAGGTCAAATGCCCTGCCAGCGTTAGCCGGGAATGTTCGGCCGCGCGCGCCCCGTACGACCCTGTCAGCGAGCAAATTCGGCCTGGCCGCTGCGCCTTTTCGTTAATAATGGCGGTAATGACAAATCTTGCAGACATCGCCCGGCAAGCTGCCGCCGGGAGCAAACCTTATGGCCTTGTGGCAACGTGCGCGCCGGCGTGAGTCCGAACCCGGGGGCATGGCACCGCCGGCCGGACGCAGCCGCAGCCTGAAGCGCAAGCTGGCGATCGCCACGGCGGTCGGCGGGCTCTGCACCCTGGTGCTCGCCGCGCTGGTGATGGCCCGCTCGTATGGCGACTTCACCTCGGCGCGGCAGAACCTGTACGACATCTCGGCATACCGCGAGCTGCTCGAGGCCGCCAACGTGCTGTCCGCGGAACGTGGACCGGCCAACAGCGTGCTGGGAGATCCACCCTCGCCCAACACCTCCGCGCGTGAGCGCCTGCAAGCGTTCCGCGCCCGCAGCGACGCCGCGCTGGCGCGCCTGGCCGCGCCGCCGCCGGCACCCTTCGGCCTGCACAACCACCACCTGCCGCCGCTGATGGTCGAGCGCGTGCGCGAACGCCTGGCGCGGGCGCGGGCCGAGATCGACGAACTCGCCGGGCGGCCGCGCCAGGACCGTGACATGGACGAGATCCGCCATGCCATCGAAAGCATGTTCGAGGTCGTGGACGCGCTGCAGCCGGTCATCGCCTGGCAGGTGCGCGAACTGTCCGCCTGCGACGACGGCCTGGCGGCGCCGGCGCTGACCGGCAGGATGCTGGGCGACCTGCGCGAGTATGGCGGGCGCATCGCCTCGCAGATCATGGCGCCCGTGGCGGCGCGCCAGCCGATGCCAGTGCAGAGCCTGGTGGACGCCACGCGCTCGCGCGGCCGGCTGCTGGAGCTATGGCAGCTGGCGGGGCCGGCGTACAACATGTTCGGCGCCGTGCCCGCGCTGGAGCAGGCATACGCCGACGCCGGCCACCAGTTCTTCGGCCAGGGCCTGTCGATGATCGACAGCCTGGTTGCGCAGGGCCGCGTCTCGGGCAATTACTCGATGACGCCGACGGAGCTGACCAACCGCTACGTGCGCACGCTGGAGCCGCTGGAGCGGTTGCGCAGGGTATTCCTGGACGAGGTGGTCGCGCATTTCACCGCAGCGCGCGCACAAGCGCTGCGCGAACTGACGGCAGCGTGCGGCACGTCGGCGCTGATCCTTGCCGTGCTGGGCTACGTGCTGGTGTTCATGCAGCGCTCGGTGATCCTGCCGCTGCTGCGCGCCGGCGACGAAGTGATCGGCCTGGCCGAGGCGCGCGAACACCCGCACTACGCTGCGCCAGCGGCGTCCGCCAGGCCCGCGGCGGAGATGCGGCGCCTGTTCGATGCCATCGAGATCCTGCGCCGCAAGCTGCGCGAGCGCGCCTCGCTGACCGAACAACTGGAACACCAGGCGCGCACCGACAGCCTGACCGGGCTGCTGAACCGGCGCGCGCTGGAGCTGGTGGCCGCGCAGTACGCGGCACACGACAGCGCCAGCCTGGTGCTGATCGACGTGGACCGCTTCAAGCAGATCAACGACCGCCATGGCCATGCCGCCGGCGACCAGGTGCTGCGCGACATCGCTGCGATGATGCGCGCGCTGGTGCCGCCCGAAGGCGTGCTGGCACGCTTCGGCGGCGAGGAGTTCGCGCTGCTGCTGCCGCACGGCAGGCCGGGCGAGGCCGCCGCGCTGGCCGAAACCCTGCGCGCGGAAATCGCGTCGCGCCCGGTCTACCTGTCGGGCAGCACCCAGCTGTGCGTCACCGCCAGCTTCGGCGTGGCCATCGGGCGCGGCGGCGAGCGTCACTGGCAGCGGCTGTTCGGCGCGGCCGACGCTGCCATGTACCGCGCCAAGGCCGAAGGGCGCAACTGCGTGCGCGAGGCACAGCGCGAGGAAGGGGTGGCAGCCGGCTGAAGCAGGCCGGCCCCGGCACCAGCACGGAAACAATGGACGAAAAAAACCCGCATCGCTGCGGGCTTCTTCCACATATCCGGCACCGCCGCCTCGGTATCGAATGGCGGTGACCCGGTCACTCACGCCGGGCTAAAACGAAGAAAGGCTCGCTTGCGCGAGCCTTTCTAAATATTGGTGCCCAGAAGAGGACTCGAACCTCCACAGTGTTGCCACCGCTAGGACCTGAACCTAGTGCGTCTACCAATTCCGCCATCTGGGCTTCGTTTCGCTGCATTGCTGCCGCGATGCGAAGAAAGAAATTATGCCGAGCGCGTCAGGGACTGTCAACACCCTGACACAAAAAATTTGTGATCCTTATTGCCCGCCGCCGCGCCGCAGGAAATCCACCTGCGCCGGCCGGCCAGGCAGGTCCAGCGCAGCCATCGCCAGAGGCATGCTGGCGATGGTCTTGCCGGCACGCAGCACCCGCAGCCGCGTGGCGCGCAGGCGGATCGCCTCCACCGGGTCGCGCGCCTGCAGCAGCACCAGGTCGGCGCGGCAGCCAGGCGCCACGCCGTAGCCATCCAGCCCGAGGATCTGCGCGGGCATGGCGGTCACGGCGGCGAAGCACGCGCGCATGGCTTCCTGCCCGGTCATCTGCGCGACATGCAGCCCCATGTGCGCCACTTCCAGCATGTCGCCGGAGCCCAGGCTGTACCACGGATCCATCACACAATCGTGGCCGAACGCCACCGGCACGCCGGCCGCCAGCAACTCCGGCACCCGCGTCATGCCGCGGCGCCGCGGATAGGTATCGTGCCGCCCCTGCAGCGTGATGTTGATCAGCGGATTGGCGATCGCCGCCACGCCGGCCTCGCGCATCAGCGGGATCAGCTTGGATACGTAATAGTTGTCCATTGAATGCATCGAGGTCAGGTGCGAGCCCGCCACCCTGCCCTGCAGGCCGAGCCGCACGGTCTCGCTGGCCAGCGTCTCGATATGGCGCGACAGCGGGTCGTCGCTCTCGTCGCAATGCATGTCGACGCGCAGGCCGCGGTCCGCCGCCAGCTCGCACAGCAGCCGCACAGATTCGGCGCCCTGCGCCATGGTGCGCTCGAAATGCGGGATGCCGCCGACCACGTCGACGCCCATGTCCAGCGCGCGCTTCAGGTTGTCCAGCGCGCCGGGCGCGCGCAGCACGCCGTCCTGCGGGAACGCCACCAGCTGCAGGTCCAGGTAGGGGCGCACGCGCTCGCGCACGTGCAGCAGCGCCTCCACCGCGAGCAGCCGCGGATCGCACACGTCCACATGCGAGCGGATCGCCAGCAGCCCGCGCGCCACCGCCCAGTCGCAGTAGGCCAGCGCGCGCTCGACCAGCGCGTCCTGCGTCAGCATCGGCTTGAGCTCGCCCCACAGCGCAATGCCTTCGAGCAGCGTGCCCGACTGGTTCACGCGCGGCAGCCCGTACGACAGTGTGGCGTCCATATGGAAGTGCGCATCGACGAACGGCGGCGTCACCAGGTGGCCGGCCGCATCGATCTCGTCGGCGGCGTGCGCGGCCAGTGCCGGCTCAACCGCGGCGATGCGGCCCGCGGCAATGCCGATATCGATGTCGGTGCGCCCGTCGGGCAGGTTGCAGTGCCGCAGGATCAGGTCGAGCATGGAGGTCTCTCAGGCAGGAGGCACGGCGATACGGCGATGTTCTCACGGCGCCGGCTCCGGCGCCACGGCGTCATGCGCGCCGGTCGGGCGCCGCGGGCTCGGGGTCGAGTCCGCAGCCGCGCAGCAGCAGCGCCACCAGGTGCTCGGTGGCCTGCGCATAGTCCCGCTGCTCCAGCTGGCTGACGCCGAGCACCGCGCATACCTGCGACTCGAAATCCGCATAGGTCTGCGTGGCCGCCCAGATCGTGAAGAACAGGTGCTGGGGGTCGACCGGCGCCATCTGGCCGCGGTCGATCCACTGCTGCACCACCGCGGCCTTGCGCGACACCAGTTCGCGCAGCACCTGCCGCAGGACCTCGCCGATCTCATGCGCGCCGTGCAGCAGTTCGTTGGCAAATACGCGCGATGCATCCGGATGACTGGCCGACAGCCGCATCTTGGCGCGGATGTATTGTTCCAGCGCCACCTGCGGCGGCAGCTCGGCGCGGATGATGTCAGTCTCCGACAGCCACAGCTGCAGCGTATGCGCCAGCACGGCGCGGTACAGCGCCTGCTTGGTGCGGAAGTAGTAATGCAGGTTGGACTTGGGCACGCCGGCGCGCACCGCGATCTCGGCCATGGTGGCGCCGGCAAAGCCCGCGCGCGCAAAGACATGCTCGGCCGCGCGCAGGATCATGGCCTGGTTCTCCTGCCGGATGCGCCCGCCCGGCGCATCGCACGCGGGCAGCGGGCGCCGCGCCGCGGCGCTGGCCTGCGTGTCCATCAGCGCGTGCCGTAGAGGCGGTCGCCGGCGTCGCCCAGCCCGGGCACGATATAGCCGTGCTCGTTGAGCGTTTCGTCGATGGCCGCGGTGACGATGCCGACCTCAGGGTGCGCCGCGCGCAGCGCGCGCAGCCCCGGGCGCGAGGCGATCAGGCACACGTACTTCATGGTGGTGACGCCGGCCTCTTTCAGGCGGTTCAGCGCGGCAATGGCCGAGTTGCCGGTGGCCAGCATCGGGTCCACCACGATCACCATGCGCTCCTGGATGTCTTCCGGCATCTTGAAGTAGTACTCGATCGGCTCCAGCGTCTCGGGGTCGCGGTACAGGCCGATATGCCCGACGCGCGCCGCCGGCAGCAGCTCCAGCATGCCGTCGATAAAGCCGTTGCCCGCGCGCAGGATCGACACCAGGCACAGCTTCTTGCCCGACAGCACCCGCGACTGCATCGGCGCGATCGGCGTGCGGATGGCGACCGTCTCCATGGCCAGGTCGCGCGTGGCTTCGTAGGTCAGCAACTGGCTGATTTCACGCACCAGCCGGCGGAAGTTGTCGGTGGTGGTGTCCTCGCTGCGCACCAGGGTGACCTTGTGCTGCACCAGCGGGTGGTCGACGACCAGCACCCCGGCCAGGCCGGCAGGATCGGCATCGAGTGGTTCAACAGCGGGAACAGCGGACATGTCGTTCATGGTGACGCTCCAGATGCCAGGTTTCACACGCAATGCCTGCCGGCAAGGTCGGCCGCCTGGCGGCCGACCTTGCTCAGAACACCGTGCCGTCGCTGATGATGGCGAACGGCGGCGCGCCACCCGGGCGCCGCTTGGCGGCAATGCGGCGCCCCGCCGCCCAGGTGCCGCCTTCGAGCACGCGCGCCAGCGGGAAATTTTCTTCCTGCAAGCCAAGCGCCTGGCGCACGCCGTCGGCCACCAGGTCCAGGCCGGTCACGGTCAGCGCGCGCCATTCGACGATCACGGGCTCATCCACCGCATGCGGCACGGCGGCAAAGCCGGGGTCGCGCGGCACCATCAGCTCGAAGTCGTAGAGCAGGCCGCCGTTGCGGTATTCGGGCAGGCCCGTCAGCGCGTCCAGCCCGGTCACGGTCAGGCCGGCGTCCTCCAGCGGCTCCAGCAGCGAATACGTCAGCCATTGCGTGAGCTTGTGGAACGGCACCAGCCCGCCCGGCGCGGCCGGATGCCGCCAGCAGTCGCCCAGCGACACGCCTTCGACAATGATCCGCCCCGGCCATACCGGCCCCAGGCCGACCAGCAGCGTGCGCAGCAGGAAGCCGGCGTCGAGGTGCCCGTTGACCGCATGCGCCTTCAGGTAGTCGTACAGGTTGCCCAGCCGTGCCGGCCGGCCGAACAGCGCCGGGGTCGCCTCCATCACCTCGCCGAGGCGGCGCAGCAGGCCGGCGCGGCCTTCCAGCCCCACCAGCGGGTTGTGCTGCGCGACCTGGAAGGCGTGGGCGATGCTGTCGGCATCGATGCGCTGCAGCCGCTCGGCGTCCGCGCGCAGCGGATCGCCCGGCGCGGCCGAGAAGCCGCCGCGCGCGAACAGGTCGAAACTGGCCACGCCCAGCCCTTCCGAGCGCGTCAGCACCAGGTCGCTGGCCGGATCGCGGTAACGCCAGTCAGGGCCGGCGCCGGCATCGAGCAATACGCTTGGAATCACCAGGTCGATGCCGATGCGGGCGCGCTCCTCGCGGTGCTCGGGCCCGCTCAGCGCGGCACGCTCGCACAGCACCTGCCACCGGTCCGCGCGCTGGTCGACGCCGGCGCTTTCAAAATGGCGCCAGCGGCTGTGGTACGGCACCTGCAGGTCAGGATAGCGCTGGCGGATGGTGCTGGCGACATAGTCGGCAATGGCATGCACGCGGTCCGGATGCCAGGTGAAAAGTTCGGACGCGCCGCTGGCCACGTTCTCGGTGACCGCCGCGCAATGCGTGCGCACCGCCTCGGCACACAGCAGCGCCGAAGCGGGATGCCCTTCCGGCACCGGGCTCAGCCAGCCGGCACCAGGCCGCATCTCGTTACCTGTGCCCTGGCGGTCCATGCCGGGCTTGCCATCCTCGGGAAACATCGTCATTCGTTCAACCCCCTGCCCTTTGCCAGGGCCAGTTCGTTCGCATCCGGCGGCGTGTAGTGCGTAAAGTAGCCCGCGGCCACCTTGGCATCGATCTCGACACGGGCGTCGGCGGGAATCAGGGTCTCGGGGATGGCCACCTGCTCGACCACCTCGATGCCCTGCGCCACCAGCGCGCCATGCTTCATGTTGCTCATCGACGCCCAGCGGTCGATGCGGCGGATGCCCAGCCAGTGGAACACATCCGGCATCAGCTCCTGGAAACGCATGTCCTGCACGCCTGCCACGCATTCGGTGCGGGCAAAGTAAGTCTCGGCACGGTCGCCGCCCACCTGCCGCTTGCGGGCGTTGTAGACCAGGAACTTGGTCACCTCGCCCAGCGCGCGGCCCTCCTTGCGGTTGTAGACCACCAGCCCGACACCGCCCTGCTGCGCCATCTCGATGCACACCTCGATGCCATGTGCCAGATACGGCCGGCAGGTACAGATGTCTGACCCGAACACGTCCGATCCGTTGCATTCATCGTGCACGCGGCAGGCCACGCGGGTTTCAGGCTTGCCCAGCTGGCTCACGTCGCCGAAGAAATACAGCGTCATGCCGCCGATGGGCGGCAGGAACACCTTCAGGTCCGGCCGCGTCACCAGTTCCGGGAACATGCCGCCGGTCTGCTCGAACAGGCTGCGGCGCAGCACGCTTTCCTTGATGCCGAAACGGGCCGCCAGCCCGGGCAGATACCAGACCGGATCGACCGCAGCCTTGGTCACGCGCACATCGCCATTGGCATGGAGGATGTCGCCGTCGGGCTTGAGCCGGCCGGCCGCGATGGCCGACATCAGCTCCGGCATGTTGATATGCGCGCGGGTGACGGCGATGGTCGGGCGGATATCCACGCCGGCCGCGATGCGGTCGGCAAACACGGTGGACACCAGGTGGCCCCACGGATCCAGCGAAACTATCTTCTCCGGGTCGCCCCACTGCGGATGCGGGCCGATCGCCTCCGCCGGCGCGGTATCGGTCAGGTCGGTGCGATGGTCGCGCTGCAATGCGCCCGCGGCAACCGCCAGGGCCCGGTAGATGGCGTAGGCACCTGCGTGAGTGCCGATCACATTGCGCTGCGCCGGATTCGCCAGGCTGGCGATGACCGGCCCGCGCTCGGCCGCCGTGGGGGCGCCCCAGTGGATAGGCTCGGCCGGCTTGTCGCGGCGTGCGTGCGAGGTCAGGACGATATGGTCGGACATGGCACCCTCGGTTCCCGATGGAATCCTGACCAAATGGTCAGGTTTACGATTCCATACTAGGCAACCTTTGTGCCATCGCCCAATGCCATTTACGCGAGTGTTGCTCCGATGTGTGTGGCGCCGAACGCAAGTTTGCGCGGGCGGCATGCACGCATGGCGTGCAGGCGACGTGGCATAACGGGTGCACAAGCACCAACAAGAAGCGCGCACGGCCATGCTGGCACGTCGCCGTCCGGGAGAAACCGTACCACCGCTGCACGGCCATGCCTGCAAACGTTACACGCTTTGCCGGCTGGCGCGGTCGCGGCCGTTGCCCAGCAGCGCACGCAGCGCCGCCAACGGCCGGGCGCTTTCGATGTAGCGATAGAACAACGCGCCGGCCACATTGCTGAGCGCCCATGCGGCAACCATGCCGAGCGCGTTCAGCACCGGCTGGCCCGGCGCCAGGTTCGACACCAGCGCGTTGACCAGCAGGCAGACCGGAAAGTGAACCAGGAACACCGAATAGGAAATGCGCCCGAAGAAGCCGATCACGCGCGCCCGCGGCCAGCGCTCCAGCCAGCCGCCGCGGCGCGCCACCGCCAGCAGCAGCGCAGTCGCCAGCGCCACCGCGATGCGCAGCCGGAAATCGAAGGCCAGCGCCGCCAACGTTACCGCGCCGAGGACCAGCAGCGGCGACACCGGGCGACCGGGGTTGGACGCCCAGTAGGCCAGCGCCCCCATGCCATAGGCGCCGAAGAAGTACAGCGCCCAGATATCCCACGCGGCATCGCGGTTGAACCAGAACAGCGATGCCACCGCCACCAGCACCACAATGCCAATGCTGACCCCGGCACCCGCCGGCGCTTTCCCGCGCGCCACGGCGCGCGCGGCCCACAGCGCACCCAGCAGCAGCGCAAACAGCTGCAGGTCGATGGCCACGTACCAGACCCCGGCCGAGAGCGCGTCGACATCGAGCACGTTATGCAGCAGCGTCACGTGCGCAAGGAACTGCAGCAGGCCGGGCGGCGCAGGGATCGAATCATGCACCATCCATTGGCGCGCCAGGGCGGCCCCGGCAATGCTGAGCAGCAGCGCCGCAGCAAAGGGCACCACCAGCTTCTGGTAGCGCCGCCACAGCACCAGCAGCGGATGCTGGCTGATTTCCAGCTGGCCATGCGGCGCCAGGCTGCGCGCGGCGAGGAAACCGCTGACCACCAGAAAGACCTGCACGGCGATGCGGGCGTAGTCGTAGAGCCAGTCCACCAGCCCCGGGGCCAGCCGATACGCGGTATCGGACATCGGGCCATAGAAGGCCAGGTGATGGAGCACGATCAACTGGGAGCTGACCGCTTTCAGGGCGTCAATGCACGGCAGGCGCGACGGACGGGGGCTCATTGTTATAGGAATGTTGCGATTGGCACGGAAGGCGCGATTCTACCTGCTTGCATCCGCTCAAATGTGGCATATGCACCACTACATATAGATTCGTTACACACTGCCCCGGCTTGTTGCGAGTTTGCAGGCACATGGCTTCATGTCTTAGCCAGCAGGCATTGGCTTATGAAAATGCTGCGCAAAACAGTCAGGGGCCAACAGGAGCCGGCATCAGGAAGTGCATACACAGGCGGCAGCTCTTTCCACGAAGCAAGGCTTGTGAGTCAGGCACGTGCCTTTATGCGTCGCGGCCCAGAATATACAACTGTCGGGTGGATACGGGGATGTCAGGCTTGAACCACACATTCCAGGAGAGCTCTGTTGTGCGCCAGTAGCATAAGCTAGAGGCAGGATTGCCACCTGGGGTCCGCTTATGCAGCACCGCACGCTCTTCCCCCGCACCGGTCACGCCTTCCGTTGCGGCTTGGCTGAGTGCTCCCTCATCGCCCTTCTGGCCGCGGCCCTGGCGGGATGCGAGGGAGTCCCCCGGGATACCGCGGCGACACCGCCACCGCCGCGTCAGCCGATTGCGCCCAGCGACGACGTGTACCCCGCCCCGACCACGGTACGCGACACGCGACCTGCGGTGCGCACTCCGTAGGCGGCGTTTTCCTACGCGGCCGGCATCCGGCCTTTGCACCCGGATGTCATCCCCCTGTCATCCACGCCAAACAAAATGCCATCCAGGCAGGGTGCAGGCGCCCGTCCGCCAGCCGCCTTCTGCGGCAGTGCAGCGACGGAATGTCTTGACGCCCCGTTTTTTCCACCTTCAATGAAAACGTTTTCATCCGGAGCTCTAAGCGTGAATCGCAAAGATCCAGCGGGGGGCAGGCCCGACACGACAGGTGGCGCCACCCTGATCGACGTGGCGCAAGCCGCGCGGGTGTCGCTCGCCACCGCATCGCGCGTGTTCAGCAGCCCGCACCTGGTGCGCGACAGCACGGCGCAGCGCGTGCGCGAGGCGGCGCGCCGGCTCAGCTTTCGCCCCAACCTGCTCGGCAGCAAGCTGCGCGCCCAGCAGACCCGGATGATCGGTGTGATGGTGCCAACGCTGGAAAACGCGGTGTTCGCCGAATGCTGGCACGGCATCGAGGAAGCGGCGCTGGCGGGCGGCTATTCGCTGATGCTGGTCACCAGCGGCTACGATCCGGCTCGCGAATGCGAGCGTGTGGAGTACCTGCTGCGCCATCGCGTGGACGGCATGGTGCTGACCGTGGCCGACGCGGCGCACAGCACGGTGCTGGATCAACTCGACGGCGAGGGCGTGCCATACGTGCTGGCGTACAACCAGGCCGGACCGCGCAGCCGGCGTCATTCGGTATCGGTGGACAACCGGCGCAGCGCCTGCGCCGGCGTGGAGGCCCTGATTGCCGCCGGGCACCGCCGCATCGCCGTGGTATCGGGCGCCTTCGTCGCCTCGGACCGCGCGCGCCAGCGCTTTGCCGGCTATCAGGACGCCATGCGCGCGCACGGGCTAAGGCCCGCCGCGCCAGTCTGCCTGCCATCGCACACCGCCAGCAATGCCGAACAGATCCGCGCGCTGGTCCGGGCAAACGATGCGCCCACCGCCTTTTTCTGCACCAATGACCTGCTGGCCATCGGCGTGATCTCCGACCTCAGGCGCCTCGGCCTGAGCGTGCCGCGCGACATCTCCGTGCTGGGCTATGACGGTATCGCGCTGGGCAGCGTGGTCGAACCGCCGCTGGCCACCGTCGTGCAACCCAATTCGGAGATCGGCGCCAGCGCCGTCGGCCGGCTGCTTGCCTGGCTGCACGATGGCGGACGAGCCTCGGCGGCGCCGCCGCGCGTCACGCTGCTGCCGCACGCACTGCGCGTCAACGGCACCGTGGCCGCTCCGCCATCAATGTAACCGCGCGTAACCGCGTGCGCATGTTGCATCCCCCACCCCTGTCCTCAACCAAGGAGCCTCTCATGCAACCTATTCCTTCCTGGCGCCGCCCGCTGCGCTGGATTGCCCTGGCGCTAAGCGCCGCCGCGTTCAGCCAGGGCGTGGCCGCCCAGACCGCGATCTGCTACAACTGCCCGCCCGAATGGGCCGACTGGGCGGCACAGATCCGCGCCATCAAGGAAAAGACCGGCGTTGCCGTGCCGCTGGACAACAAGAACTCCGGCCAGTCGCTGGCGCAGCTGGTCGCCGAGAAGGCCAGCCCGGTGGCCGATGTGGTCTACTACGGCGTGACCTTCGGCATCCAGGCCAAGAAGGACGGCGTCACCGCCGCCTACAAGCCCGCCCACTGGAACGACATTCCCGACGGCCTGAAGGACCCGCAGGGCAACTGGTTCGCCATCCATTCCGGCACGCTGGGCTTCATGGTCAATGTCGACGCGCTGCGCGGCAAGCCGGTGCCGCAGTCATGGGCCGACCTGCTCAAGCCCGAGTACAAGGGCCTGGTCGGCTATCTCGACCCCGCCAGCGCCTTCGTCGGCTACGTGGGCGCAGTGGCCGTCAACCAGGCCATGGGCGGCACGCTCGACAACTTCGGCCCGGCCTTCAAGTATTTCAAGGACCTGCAGAAGAACCAGCCGATCGTGCCCAAGCAGACCGCATATGCGCGCGTGCTGTCCGGTGAAATCCCTATCCTGCTCGATTACGACTTCAACGCCTATCGCGCCCGCTACAAGGACCACGCCAACGTTGCCTTCGTGATCCCCAAAGAGGGCTCGGTGGTGGTTCCCTACGTGATGAGCCTGGTCAACAAGGCGCCGCATGAGGCCGAAGGCCGCAAGGTGCTCGACTACGTGCTGTCCGACGCCGGCCAGGCGCTGTGGGCCAACGCCTACCTGCGCCCGGTGCGCGCCGGCGTGGTGCCTAAGGAAGTACAGGCGCGTTTCCTGCCGGCCACCGAATACGCACGGGCCAAGGCGGTGGACTTCGGCAAGATGGCCGACGTGCAAAAGGCGTTCAGCGAGCAGTATCTGAAGGAGGTGCGCTGACAAGCGCGCTGACGACTGGCGATGGTGTCTCCCGCCTGATGGCTGTCTTCCCGCAAGCGGGCAGACAGCCGGGCGGCTCACCCAAGCCATCGCCCACCGCCCATCACCCCGTCACTGCCATGACAAACCGATCCCCCTCCCTCTTCCTGTTTGCCTTGCCGGCACTGGTGGTCTTCCTGGCCTTCTTCTGCCTGCCGATGGCGCGGCTCGTGGCGGTCAGCATCAACGGCGAGCAAGGCGCGGGCGTGTACTGGACCGTGGTCTCCAGTCCGCGCTACCTGCACAGCCTGATGGTCACCGTGCTGCTGTCGGCAGCCGTGACACTGGTCACGCTGGTGATTGCCGGCATTGCCGGCACCTTCCTGCAGCGCAACGCGGTGCCTGGCAAGTCCGTGCTGGTGGCCATGCTGACCTTTCCGCTGGCGTTTCCCGGCGTGGTGATCGGCTTCATGGTCATCATGCTCGGCGGCCGCAACGGCCTGCTGGCCATGGTCGGCGACAAGCTCGCCGGCGAGCGCTGGACCTTTGCCTACGGCCTGGCCGGGCTGTTCGTCGGCTACCTGTACTTTTCGATCCCGCGCGTGATCCTGACCGTGATGGCGGCAGTGGAGAAGCTCGACGCCTCGCTGGAAGAAGCTGCCCGCTCGCTGGGCGCCGGGCCCTGGCGCGTGGTGCGCGACGTGATGCTGCCCGCGATGATGCCGGCCATGATCTCCAGCGGCGCGATCTGCTTTGCCACCAGCATGGGCGCGTTCGGTACCGCCTTCACGCTGGCCACGCAACTCGACGTGCTGCCGCTCACCATCTACAACGAGTTCACCAACTACGCCAATTTCGGCATGGCCGCTGCGCTGTCCATCCTGTTGGGCACCGTCACCTGGGCCTTGCTGGCGCTCGCGCGCTGGTTTTCCGGCGACGCCGTGGCCGCGACCGCCTAGGAGCCATCCCATGACCCCAACCCATCGCCGCCCCGGCTACTGGCTGCAACTGGCGCTCACACTGGCGGTCTGCGCCTTCATGACCGTGCCGGTCGTGCTCTCCGTGCTGGCTGGCCTGACCAACAATATCTTCATCGGCCTGGAAAGCGGCCTGACCACGCGCTGGCTCGCGGAAGTCTGGTCGCTCTATCGCAATACCATCTTCCTGTCGCTGCTGATCGCGCTGGCCTGCCTTGCCTGCACGCTGGTGCTGGGCGTGCCGGCCGCGTACTACATGGCGCTGCGGCGCAACCGCATCACCCGGCTGATCGAGGAACTGCTGATGCTGCCGGTGGCCGTTCCGGGCCTCGCGACCGCGCTTGGCCTGATCCTGCTCTACGGCACCTGGCAGGCGCTGCGCACGAGCTGGCTGTTTATCCTGATCGGCCATGTGCTGTTCACCCTGCCCTTTATGGTGCGTTCGGTGCTGGCCATCCTTTCCGCCATCGATATCCGCACGCTGGAGGACGCAGCGGCCAGCCTTGGCGCGAGCCGCCTGCAGCGCTTCCTTACCGTGGTGCTGCCCAATTGCCGCCAGGGCATCCTGGCCGGCGCGCTCATGGTGGTCACGCTGTCGGTGGGCGAATTCAACCTCACCTGGATGCTGCACACGCCCACCACCCAGACGTTGCCGGTGGGCCTGGCCGACAGCTATGCCTCGATGCGGCTGGAGATCGGCTCGGCCTACACCATCGTCTTCTTCGTCATGATCATTCCGCTGCTGGTGCTGATGCAAGCGCTCAGCGCGCTGGGCGCGCGTTCCCGCAAATATGTTCCCGAAGCGGTGCCCGCCCCTGCTGTTGCCGCCACGCCGGCCAACCCTCATACCGAGACCCGTCATGCATGAACCCACCACCATCAGGCTGCGCGATTGCGGCAAGACGTTTGCCGACGGCACGCTGGCGCTGCAGCCGCTGGATCTCGACATCGGCGCCGCGGAAACCGTGGTACTGCTAGGCCCGTCCGGCTGCGGCAAGACCACCACGCTGCGCATCATCGCCGGGCTGGAGTATCCCGATGCAGGCGGCGAAGTCTGGTTCGGCGATACCTGCGTGACCGCGCTGCCGATCGAGCAGCGCGGCGTGGGCATGGTGTTCCAGAGCTACGCGCTGTTCCCCAATATGACCGTCTCCGAGAACATCGGCTACGGGCTGCGCGTGCGGCGCGTGGACGCCGCCATGCGCCGCACGCGGGTTGCCGACATGCTCGCGATGATGCATCTCGAACCCTTCGCCGACCGCCGCGTGGACCAGCTCTCGGGCGGCCAGCGCCAGCGCGTGGCGCTCGCACGCGCCATTGCCGTGCAGCCGCGCGTGCTACTGCTGGACGAGCCGCTGACCGCGCTCGACGCCAAGCTGCGCGACGCCCTGCGCGCCGACATCAACCAGTTGCTGCGCAACCTGGGCATCACCGCCGTCTATGTCACGCATGACCAGGCCGAGGCCATGGCGCTGGGCGACCGCATCATCGTTATGGACAAGGGCCGCATCGCCCAGACGGGCACGCCGCAGGATATCTACCGCGCGCCGGCCAATGCCTTCGTGGCGGATTTCATCGGCACCATGAACCGCCTGTCCGCCGCTGCCGAGAACGGCGCCTGGCGCGTGCCTGGCGGCGTCGTGCCCCGGACGCACGAATCCGCGCCGGCGCAGCGCGCCGACCTGATGTTCCGCCCCGAAGACGTGGCGCTGGTGCACACGGACGACGCCCATCTGCACGGTAGCGTGGTCACGGCCCTGTTCCTGGGCAACTGCACCCGCCTGCTGGTGGAAGTCGGCGCCTCCGCGCCGCTCATCGTCGACACCACGCGCCGCGACAACTGGCACGCCGGAGACCGCGTCGGCCTGCGCATCGACACCGGCCACCTCATCACACTTCCCGAAGCCCTGGCAGCATGAACACCGCCCCCTACCTGGTCGCCCACATCACCGACCTCCACATCAAGGCCGGCGGCAAGCTGTCGTACCGGCTGGTTGACACCGCCGGTGCACTGCACCGCTGCATCGACACCCTGCTGGCAGCCCCGCAACAGCCCGACGCAGTGATTGTCACCGGCGACCTGGTCGACTTCGGCGCCGAAAGCGAATACCAGTTCCTGCGCCAGATCCTGCAGCGGCTATCCATGCCCGTGCGGTTGCTGCCGGGGAATCACGACAGCCGCGGCGCGCTACGCCGCGTCTTTGCCGATCACGACTATCTGTTCGCCACCGGCAGCGGCGAAGACCCGGTGCACTACAGCATCGACTCGGGACCGCTGCGGCTGGTGGCCTTCGACTGCACCGTGCCGGGCCAGCCCGGCGGGCGCGTCGATCCCGGCGCGCTGCCATGGCTGGAAGCCGCACTGTCTGCCGACCCGGCCCGCCCCACCCTGCTGTTGCTGCACCATCCGCCGTTCTTTACCGGCATCGGCCACATGGACGAGCAGGGCCTGGCCAACGCCGACGCGCTCGAAGCCATCGTGCGCCGCCACCCGCAAGTGGAACGCGTGCTGTGCGGCCATCTGCATCGGCACATCACGCGCCGCTTCGGTGGCACGGTCGCGATCACCGCGCCCGGGCCGGCGCACCAGGTGGCGCTGGACCTGGACCCGCAGGCGCCCTCGTGCTTTCGCATGGAGCCGCCCGGCTACCTGCTGCACTGGTGGCATCCGGCACACGGACTCGTGACGCATGCGGCAGCGATCGGGGACTATGGGGCAGCGCATCCGTTCTTTGACGCGCAGGGCAAGCTGATCGACTAGCGGTGACGCTCTGGCAAGTTGTTCGTAAGCGCCAGGTGATGGCCTTGCAAGAGTACGAATGGCGAAGCCATGCCTCGCAACCGCTTGCGTCATGTCCCAGCTTGCAGGTGGGGTCATCCGCGATGATTCCACCGCGGAGACTCCTCACCGAGGTGGTCTGCTGCTTTGCAGATCCGCTATTGCCAAACGGAGAATCAACGACGCATGATCGCCACGATCGAATCGACGCGGGTTCTGTCACAGGCCATTGCGATTGCAATGCGATTTGACTACACCCCTGTCGATCGGGACTCGGTTGCCTGACCGCAGGGTTGCGTCATATCGGGGCATGCCCAAGTCATGGCGCATATTCCCGCGCCTGGACAACGGAGCAGGCCCAGACCAACCGCCCCGTTGCCCTGCCCTGCTCAGGACAAGCATTCCCCGCTGTCGCGCGCATCGCTGCGCGCGCCGTCGGTGAAGCCATCGCGCGAGCTGATGCGGGCGCCATCGGTGTAAGGGTCAGGCTTGCGCATGCCGTCCAGGTACGGATCAAAGCCACGGACCGCGCACACGGACCTGCCCTGATACGCGACCACGGGCAGCATGGTGGCCTCGGTGGGCGGACTGTGCGCGCCATCGGTAAAGGCGTCGCGCTGGTCGCTGTGTCCCGGCACGGCGACGATCAGCCCATCGGCATAGGCACCGGCGTGGGCGGTCTGGCTGAGCCCGGCGGCAAGTGCGGCAGCGGCAAGCAGGGTCTTGGCAAGAGTCTTATGCATTGCTATCTCCAACAGGGGTGTCGGCGGCGTTGCCGCGACGGCACTCCTCGTGCAGGCGACCAGCTACGGAACGGTACAGGCCGCACGGGATCGCCTCTGCCGTGCAAGCCGTTGCCTGGCGTGTACCGGCTGCCATCCGTGGCAGCGGTGTCGCGCCGGGCTTCTGGATAAGGGGTACCTGCGCCCCATGTCGAAAGCGTGGTGCGTCAGGCGGGCCTGATGTTCTGATTCACGCGGAACAGGTTGGCCGGGTCGTATTTGCGCTTGATCTCCGCCAGCCGCGCATAGTTGTCGCGATAGGACGCCTTCACGTTGTCATTGCCCTCGTCCATCATCATGTTGATGTAGCCGCCGCCAGCAGAGTGCGGATGCAGGGCCAGCCAGTAGTCCTTCGCCCACTGCACGATGCGATCGTTGTTGGCCGGGTCGGGATCCACGCCGACAATCACGCTGGCAAAGTTGGCATCGCGGTAGCTGAAGGCCGTGTCGTCGCAGCCGGCGCGATGCGCTGCACCATTGATCGGATACAGGTGCATGGTCGAGTGCATCGACGGCAACTGCTGCCCGTACTTGATGTGCAGATCGATGGCCTTGTCGCTCAGGTCGCTGACGAAGTCCGCTTTCCAGTACCACTGCAAGCCCGCCGGATACAGTCCGTCGAACAGGCTCTGCAGGACAGGCCAGGGGACTGGTCCGGCAAAGTCCACCGCTGGCGGCATGGCCTCGCGAATCGGACGGAAGTGCGTTTCGGCCTGATCGATCGGGCCGGTGTAGCACCACACCACTGCGCACATCTTCTGCAGGTGAACTTCCTCCGGGAAGGGCGCTGCGGGAGGCACCGTGACGAAACCGAACCAGCCATTGATGTGCTGCGGCGCGCTCAGGATGAAGTCGCGCCACCATTTCATCAGCTCGCGGGCCTGCTCCATCGGCCACAGCATCGGGCCGCCATAGACCGTGGCTACGGGATGAGCCTTGAACTCGAACGACGTCACCACGCCGAAGTTGCCACCGCCGCCGCGCAACGCCCAGAACAGGTCCGCGTTTTCGTCCTCGCTTGCTGTGACGATGCGCCCGTCGGCCAGAACGACCTCGGCGCTGAGCAGATTGTCGATCGTCAGGCCGTAGGCGCGGCTGAGGTAGCCGATGCCGCCGCCGAGCGTCAGTCCGCCCACGCCGGTGGTCGAGATGAAGCCACTCGGCGTCGCCAGCCCGTAGGCACTGGCGGCGTGATCCACATCGCCCCAGGTGCAGCCACCGCCAACCCGCAGTGTCTTGCTTCCGTCATTGACAAACACGCCCTTCATGGGCGACAGGTCGATCACCAGTCCACCATCGCATGTGCCGAGCCCGGCGCCATTGTGCGCGCCGCCACGCACGGCCAGCAGCATCCCGCCGTCGCGCGCGGCGTTCACCGCCGCGATGACGTCCGCAACATCGACGCAGCGCGCGATGATCGCAGGTCGCTTGTCGATCATTCCGTTGTAGACGGCACGCGCCTGGTCGTAAGCCGCGTCGCCCGGCTGAATCAGTTGTCCCCGAAAATGCGCCTTGAGGGCGGTTGCGACGGGTTCGCTCAATGAAGCTTCCATGGTTGCCTCCTGTCCGGTTGGTATGCAGGAGTTTTAGCAACCTCGGCGTTTTGAAAGCGTTAGGTGAACCGTTACAAGGGGATTCTGCCTCCCGACCGGGGCGCGGTGGTCGAGCCGAAGCTAACGCGCGAGTAACGCCCGCGCCTTGACGATGTCGGGCTGATCGAAGCCCTCGGTGAATCGCGCAAGCGGCGCCTCGACCACCTCATGCGCATTGACGCGCCCCTGCGAGGTTCGCAGCGTTGTCAATGACAGGGTGGCACGTAGTTCAAGCGGTAGCGCGTGCTGGGCTGTGGCGATCTCGATCGCCTTGATCAGCGATGACTCGGCTTCGGCGAGGCTGGCGCTGCTGCATAGCAGCAATTCACCGCGCAGACGGTACAGCTCGGCGTCCACCCAGTGCTCGCCAGTGCGCCCGGCGCATTCGAGCGCCTGGTCCAAAGCCGCCAACGCAGCCTCGGTCTCTCCTACGTCGCCCAGGCATTCAGCCAGCATGGCCAGATACAGCGGCAGACGCAGGCGTGCGCCCGTTACGTGAAAGCCCTCGATCGCCGCCTGCATCGCCACCACGGCGTCGGCGCCGGGCGCCTGTTTCGCGTTCGCCCAGGCGAGCAGTATGCCTGCCCAGGCAAGGTAGTAGCCTACGTGGTACTGTTCGGCGATCTCGTGTGCCAGGCGGGCATAGTGCAGCGTGAGACCGTGCTCATGTCGCAGCGCATGCTGCGTCGCGAGATATGACAGCGCGAGCGCCTGGGAGAACGGGTGTGCTACCCGGTTTGCCACCTCCAGCGCTTCGCGTCCACGCTGAAGGGCCTGATCGGCAAGCCCCCTGAACCACAATGCGTGCGCCGACCACGCGGCGGCCAGCACGCCGAAGTTACCGCCCATCAGGGACGCATGCTCGGCGTGCTGGGCCTCGTCATAAGCGCGGTGCACGCGTTGATACGCGGGCTCGGCAGCCATCCAGTCGCCTTGCTGGACCAGACTACCCATGACGCTGGTCCATGCCATCACCGAGTAAGTACCGGAGCCCAGCGGCCCCAATCCCGCAATCAGTTCCTCGCTCAGGCTACGTGCCTGTGCAAGTTCCGCCCTCACTACCAGGAAAAATGAAAGGCTGACCTGGGCGCGTGCTTGCTGACTGGCGTCACCCGCCAGCCGGCTCAGTTCCACCGCGCGTCGCAGCGGCGCCTCCAGTTCGGGTGCCGCCCAGCCTCGGGCGATGCGAATCGGTGGCGCAAGGTCGAGTTGCAGGGCCAGCGATTGACTGGCGCGCTCCTGCGGATCGGCAATCCGGTCCGCTTGCACCAGCCCGCGCGTCAGCAATGCAATGGCATCGTCATAGGCATACACACTCTGCGCAACGACGGCCGCGCGCCGATAGAACGCCGCCGCCTGGGCTGGCAGGCCCGCCCGCTCATAGTGCGAGGCGATCTGCGCGCTTGCCGCGTCGGGCGCATCGCCTGACGCCTGCTCGACCGCTCGCGCCACGCGCAAATGCAGGCGGCGGCGCTGTAGCGGACTCACGTCGGCGTATGCCACGTCGCGGATCTTGTCATGGCTGAAGTCAAAGGCCAGGCCGCCAGCGTCGGTCTGGCGCACGATGCGCCGCTGCCACAGCTCGTCCAGTGCGCCTGCCAGGGCATCCTCGCCGAGGTCGCTTGCCTGGGCGAGGATGTCGGTCGTGAACGCCCGTCCAATGATTGCAGCAACCCCGACGATTTCGCGGGCGCCCGGAGGAAGCTGTGCCAGCCGGTTCGAGATGATGGAGTAAACCTTGGGCGGCAACTTCGACGCCATGCCGCCCTGTGCGTCCCCGACCGGCATGGTGTCGGAGCGGGCCCGCATCATTTCGACGGCAAACAGCGGGTTACCCTCGCTCTCTTCGAACAGCCGGGTTGCCTCCGTGTCGGCCAGCGGCCGGTCCAGGATCTGGGCCGCTATCTTTGCCGTTTCCGCGGCGTCGAGTGTCCCCAATGAGATCTCGATGAACTGGTCGTCGCGGCGTAGTGCGTCCAGCAGCCGGTTCGCCGCGTGCAGCGGCATGATTTCCTCGGGGCGCGCCGTTGCGACCACCATCAGCCTTGCCGCCACGTCGAAACGCATCAGGAAGCGCAGCCATTCGAGCGTCTCGCCGTCGCACCATTGCAGGTCGTCGAGCAGCAACAGAAGCGGCCCGCCTTGTGCAAGCACCGCTCGCGCAAGCGCCTCGAAGAACCGTTGGCGTTGCCAGTATTCGGTAAGAGGCGACGGCGGCGACAGTCCGGATTGCTGCGTGAGAAGTTCGGGCAACAGGCGCGTGACCTCGGTCAGCCACAGTCTGTCGAGCTTGCCGATCGCACCACTCAGGCCAGGGCTGCGCAGCCAGCCGGTCACCGGCGCAAACGCAAGCTGTCCCTCGGCCGCATAGGCGCGCGAATGCGCCACGGTGATGCCTTGCTCGGCCAGATGGACCAGCAGTTCCTCCGCCAGGCGCGATTTGCCGATGCCGGCTTCGCCCAGGATCAGGACAAACTGCTTGTCGCCCAGCTGGGTACGCTGCCAGACTTCAAGCAGCCGGCGCCATTCGCCATGCCGGCCAATCATTGGCAGCATCGCATCCCGCCGCGGGCGTTGGCGCTGCATTGACGCAGCCTGCGCAGCCAACCGCGCATAGGCCTCGCGCATGGGGTCGCCGGGCAGGACGCCCAATTCGCGAGCGAGCGTTTCCACACAGCTACGATAGGCGCGCATGGCCGATGCGTGATCGTGGTTCAGCGCGTGCAGGCGCATCAGCGCCAGGCAGGTGGGTTCGCGGCAGGGGTCGAGCCGCTGCAACTGCTGTGTGTACTTCAACGCCTTTGCATAGTCGCGCCGGTCCTCACTCAGTTGACCGAGGCGCGCGAGCGCCGCGATGCACTGTTCGCGCAACTTTTCGCGCTCGGGGTGGATCCACTCGTCATAGCAGTTGGCCAGCAGGTCACCGCGATAGAGATCCGCGGCATGCGTCAGCAGTTCTTCTTCAGCGCCTGCGTCGCCGTGCCTCGAGGCCCTGGCCGCAGCCGCAAGCGCGGACTGGAACTGCGCTACATCGAGGTCAAGCGGCGAATCGGGCAGCCATCGCACCGTTTGCGCATCGGCATGGACAAACTGATCTGCCTCCGGCCAGGTCTTGCGCAGCTGAAACAGCAGTTGACGCAGGGCATTGCGCGCCTGCGCCTGCGAGGAATCAGGCCAGAACAGTACGGCGAGCTGCTGCCGCGTCTGCGGTGCGTCGCGATGCAGGACAAGGCAGGCGAGCAGCGCCTGCAAGCGGGGGGAGTTTGCGTTAAACAGGGGCGCGCCAGCGCCGTCGAGCTGGAACTCGCCAAACAAACGGACGGAGGAGCGGGCCTGCGAAGTCATGCTGGAGCGCAATGCGGCACAAAGCGATGGGGAGCTCCTGTAGGCAGCGTGCGGTGCGCGCTGCGCTAGCGCTCGTGCGGGAACTCTCCAACACCCAAGCCCGCGCGAGCGCCTTCCGTGACTATACTCGCGTTGGCGCGTCCCATCCGGCCAATGTCGACGAGCAGTCACTCCCTTTCCCGCAAGGTCCTAGCCGAAGACCTCGGATGCGTCCGTCATCAGTCTAAGCCCATGGGCTCGGATTCGCTCCTGGGCACGCCGGGCAAAGACTGATGCATCCAGGTTTGACCCGAGCTTCCGTACGCCGTGGGAGACTCGCCGAAAAATGAATTCAACTTCGTTTTCGGTGAAGTCGCCGTAGGCAAGGTATGCCCTCAGCATCTGGTTAAGGTAGGCATCACACTCACTTCGCTGCAATACTAGTGCGCTTGCCAGCAGAGACCGCGAGTGCCACCGCAGCCACCGGCGTCTCCAGTGCTTGTAGTCGTCCTTTACCAATTGACCCCTCCATTGCCCGGCGGCACCTTTCTTTACGCTGCCCGCAATCACCAACGAGTAGGGAGCACGCGGCGCGCTGTTTGAAAATCATCATAGCGTGACGGAAATAGCAGGGCAATCGGCTTTCCTCTGGAGAAGGTCCCACCAAAGAGGGGGTATGGCGAGAATCTTGCGATTGAGGGAAATCGTGTGAATCGCCGAGCGAAGCGGCGGGCGGGCACTCCGACCGGCCGCTCCCTATTACCCGGGCCGGGCCTCAAGTCAAAGATTGAGGCGCTGGAAATACCCGGTCAGTTCGAGGTAGCCCCGTCCGACCACCTTGCCTCCCCGCAACGCCGTCACCGCGCCCTCCCAATAGACCGCGCCGGTACTCGCGCGGCTATCGAGTTCCTGATCATCCATCAGCGGTAGCAGTTCGAGCGTGAGACCGCCTGCGTTCAACCGCATGGCAACCGGATAGCTCGTGCCGGTACGAGGCGAGCGCCAACGGCGTGCCGGCATGAAGTTGACCTCGTCGGGAGCCAGTACCTGGACGCGACCGTCGCTGCCGCGCAGCGTGCCGCCTCCCCAGAACTTGCGCCCCGGCTTGTCCCGGATCTGGAAGGCCATCAACGCGCTGCCGTCATCCAGGCTGAGGCCGAGCCAGTCCCAGCCGACGGCCTCGTCGGCCAGCAAGGTCGACGACCATTCGTGATCCAGCCAGGCGGTGCCGTGCACGGTTTCCTGCAGGCTGCGCCGCTCCAGGGTGCCGCTCACCTTGAGCCCCGGCTGGCTGTAGTAATAGCTCGCCTGGGCCGCCAGCGGTCCCTTGCGGCTGTATCCCCGTTCGCCCTGTAGCAGCAACCGTTGGGTTGGCTCCATTGTCAGATCGAGCGTGAAATCCCGCGCGGGAAATCTGGCTCGGTAGTGCCCCGTCGCCTCTCGGCGCAGCGACCAGTTGTCGATGTACACATCGGTATCGGCAGTATCGGCAAGCGCAAGGCCGAAGCCGCTGCGCGCCGCGCGTTGGTCGTGCTGGAGCTTGCCGGCCACGGGATCGCTCAGTGCGACATTGGCGAACAGCAGTTGCTGCGGCGCGAAGCGGCTTGGGTTGGCCTGGTCGAACGGCGGGCGCGAGCGGAAGAACGTAACCTGGAAGCCGAGCGGCGCTCCTGCCGGCGTCTGCAGCCAGCCGGTGGCATACCACCATTCGGTGCGATAGTCGGGGTGCGCGCCGTGGTCGCGCGGGAAGGCCAGGGTTCGTCCCGCGGCGACTGGCGGATAAGCGGGCGCTGCGCCCAGCGCCGCGGCCGCCACGCCGGAACCCGGCAACAACAGCAGGAATGAGCGCCTCTTCACCAATCCTCCTGAACCGCGCGCACTGCGCTACGCGACATCGCCTGCCGCCCGCTCGCCAGCGCAGCCAGCGAGGCCGCCGCCACCACCGCGCTCGCCAACTGGGCGAGGAATGCCCAGGGCAAATGCAAACTCATGGTCCAGTGGAACGACTGCGGGTTGACAACGTGAACCAGGATCAGGGCGATGATCCATCCCAGCGCAAGACCGGCTACCACGCCAAGCAGAGCGAGTAACGCGCCCTCCAGTGCCAGCATCGCGCCGATCTGCCAACGCATGAAGCCGAGATGCCGCAGCATGCCGAATTCGCGCGCACGCGCCAGGGCCTGCGCGCTGAAGCTGGCGCCGATGCCGAACAGGCCGATCACGACCGCTATGCCCTCCAGCAGGTAGGTCACGGCGAAGCTCCGGTCGAAGATTCTCAAGGTGACGGTGCGAATCTCGCCAGGCTCGGCGAAGGTAATGTGTTCACCGCCGGCGACGCGCTGGCGCAGCCTCTCCTTGACCTGCGCCGGGCCGGTGCCCTGCTCCAGCCACAGGGCAACGTCAGTGACACGCCGCTCGTCCGTGAGCCGTCGATAATCGTCCTGGCTGATCACGACCGTACCATGCTGGCGTGCGTAATCGCGCCACACGCCGCCCACCAGGAAGGCGACGGGCCGGCCCTGCAGCGGCAGCGTGATACGTTGCCCCGGGCGGAAGCCATAGAGGTCGACCATCGCCTCGCTGACCCATACCGCCGGCGGATCCCCCGGCTGCGCCGCGACGGGCGCTGCCGTCAGCGGCAACCGTGCGCCCGGATTGCGCGGATCGATCGGCCGGGCAATGACCGTGACGGGGGGGCGCTCGGGATCAAGCAGGATCTGGCTCGAACGTAGAAACTCGGCACGCGCAACGCCACGGACGCTGGCGATGGCCGCCTGGTCGTCAAGCGAGAAATACGCGCTGTCGCCGCTTGACGAAGCACGCAGATAAAGGTCGGCCGGCAGGACATTGTGCAACCAATCGTCCACCGAGATGCGAAAGCTTGACACCATGATCGCCATCGCCGCCATCAGGCTAAAGCTGGCGACTATGCCGGCCAGCGCGATGGCCGCGCGGCCCGGTGCGCCGGCGAGCTGGGTCAGGGCAAGCTGCGGCACAGCCCGTCGCCAAGAGGGCAGCAAGCCGAACACGAGATGCGCCAGCCGTGGCATCAGCAGGATGGCGCCCACCAACAACAGGGCGATCGCCGCATAACCGAAGACCGGCAGATCCGCCACCGGCCGCAGTGGCGTCAGCACAAGCCCGGCTGCCATCGCAGCAAGCCCGGTCCACGGCGAGCGTAGCCGCTTGAGCGGTGTCTCCTCATCGCCCGCCTTGAGCGCCTGCGCCGGCCGCGCGCGTGCGGCCTCCCATGCCGGTGCGAGACTGCCGAGCACCGCCGCCGACAGGCCGAGTGTGAAGAAGATCAGCGCTGCCAGCGCGTCGAACCGGACCTTGGGCTTTACACCTGCAAAGTAGCCGCCGCCCAAATCTCCGCCCGCGTACCCGAGCACCGTGGCGGCGAGGAAGAAGCCAAGCGCCAGGCCGAGCATCGCGCCGAGCGCGCCTTGCACCGCGCCTTCCGCCAGCAGCAGCCGCAGCAGACCAGCGCGCGTCACCCCAAGGGCGCGCAACAGTGCAAGCTGCGAGCGCCGCCGCAGCACCGAGACTGCCTGCATCGTGAACACCAGGAAGGCGCCTGTGAACAGCGCCACCAGGGCAAGCACGTTCAGGTTCACCCGATAGGCGCGCGACAGGTTGGAAGTCCGGCGCGCGTTGTCCTGCGGCGAACCCGCCACCACCCCTGGCGGCAGCAGCGCGGCCAGCGCTTGCGCAAAGTTGTCGGTGTCCACTCCCGGCCTGAGCTTGACGTCGATCCGCTGCAGCAGGCCAAGCCGGTCGAGGCGCCACTGCGCGGCACCGATATCCATCACGCCCAGGCGCATGCCCTCGCCCGCCGCCGGCAGCGTGCCGGCAATACGCAGCGTAAGCGCGGTCAGCCCGACTTGTACGGTGAGCGGGTCCCCGGGCTTGAGATCGAGCCAGCTCAGCGCCGCCGGCGACAGGAACACGGCGTCGGGATCGAGAACGTCGAGCTTGCCCGCGCGCTCCTCGGCGGGCCGCCCGATCAGATTGGGTGTTACAGGCGCCGCCCGGAACACATCGATGCCAAACAGCGTCAGCGCACCGGTGCGCCCCGGCACCAGCGCATTGACTTCCACCACGGGGCTGGCCGACGCCACCTCCGGCAGGCCCGCGATGCGCGGATAGAGCGATTCGTCGAAGCCCATGCGCGGCCCGCGGATCTCCAGATCGGCATTCCCCATCAAGGAGCGCACCGCCTGGGAAAACTCTGCCAACGCAGCGTGGTTGACCAGATGCACGCCATAGCCCATTGCCACACCGATGGCCACGGCAAGGATGCCGATGATGGCGCGTCCGGGATGGGCGCGCAATTCGCCCAGGAGTAGTGCAAGGCCGAGTGAGCGCGGCGTTCGCATGGCTTAGGCGGCCGCGCTCATCGGCGGCTGTGGCCCCAGCGGCGTCAATCCGCCTGGCGTCAATTGCAAGACGCGATCCGCCGTCGCCGCAGCCACTGCCGAATGCGTGACGATAATCGCGGCCGTGCCGTTTGCGTTGACCAGTTTGCGCAGCAGGCTCAGCACCCGCGCGGCCGTCTCGTGATCAAGGTTGCCAGTCGGCTCATCCGCCAGCAGCAGCATTGGACGGTGTACCAGGGCACGCGCAATCGCCACCCGCTGCAACTCCCCGCCGGAAAGCTCGCGCGGCAGACTGTCCTCGCGCCCCTCAAGCCCAACCGCGGCGAGCATCTCGGCAACGCGCGCCGACGCCCCTTTTTGCTCGAGGCCGTTCAACAGCAGCGGCAGCGCCACGTTCTGCGCCGCGCTCAAATTCGGCAGCACGTGGAAGGCCTGGAACACGAACCCCAGCTTGCGACGCCTGAGCAAGGTTGCGGCATCGTCGTCCAGCTTGCCCAGATCCTGTCCGTCGAACTGGATGCGGCCACTGTCGGGCCGATCCAGACCGGCGATCAGGTGGAGCAGCGTTGACTTGCCCACGCCCGATTCGCCCATGACGGCGACAAATTCGCCGGCGTCCAGCGCAAGACTGACTCCGCGGAGAACCGTGCGCGGTCGGGCGCCGTTGTATGTCTTGGAGACATCCGTAAGGGTCAGCACAATGTCGTCAACCTCGCGTGGCGTGCCTCTCCGTCAAAGCTGTGACGGGAGAGCGGGCACAAGCCATTCTGCCACCGTTGAAGTGCATGGACTTGTCGAAGAAGGCCGCTAGAAGTCGGACGATTCCCACTGGGAACGGTGCAGCCACTTTGCCATTTCCTGACGCTGGTTCGCTTCGCAGCCGATCGGGGGGATTTCGACTGACGCAGTGGCAGGCCCGTTCCATTGATCCGTTCACTGGCTATCCTTCTGCTTGTGCGGCTCGTGTAGATGCGGCACATTTGTTTCCGTCACTGTCTGGGCGCCCATCCAGCTCCTTGTGGCGCCGCCGGGGGCGGAAAGCTGGCGCAGTCCATGCGCAAGACGGCATGGATCATGCGGCCATTAGCGTGTGGCGTCTCGGTTCCCGGGTGAGATCCAGGCCGGAAATACACCCGCTGCGCCCATGGATGGCTCAGGGAATGAACCCGGCAGCTTCATCAACCGTGCTTCAGGTCACCGCCGGAACCACAGCATCGAGAGCCCGCACGCCACCCCCAGCAGCAGGACCGCTGCTGCCGAGAACAATGCACTGATCTCGGTTTCCTTGCGCTCGAGCGCGAAGCGGGCGCTGAGCTGGCGATACACCTGGCTCAGGTCCGCAGCCGAGCCAGCCTGGAAGTACTCGCCGTTCGTTATCGCCGCTACCGCCCGCAAGGCGGGTTCATCGAGCTGCATGTAGTAAGACAGGCCCGACTCTGCCGCGGCTCCGCCCTGCGGCGTACCGAAGCCCACCGTATAGACGCGCACGCCGCGCTGGGCGGCCATGCGCGCAGCGTCCAGCGGGTCCGGGCCGGTGGTGCGGCGGCCATCGCTGAGCAGGATTACCGCACCGTGCCGATACGAGCCGGGCTGCGCCGCCGGCCGTTCCTGTTCGCGCTTGCGGACGGCGTCCGCCGCGGCGGCCTCTGTCAGCGATCTGCCGCCGGGACCGGGTGCGAGCGACTCGCCGCTGAAAAGGATGGCTTCCAGGTCGATGCCATCGTCGGGGAACAACACTGCCAGCGCCTGGATCAGCCCGCTGCCGGTCGCCGTGCCGAGCTGGAGCTGGAAGCGATCGATTGCGTCGAGCATGTCCTGCCGGTTGTCGGTGGGGGGCAGCACCACGGTCGCGGTGGCGGCAAAAGAGACCATGCCCAGGCGCACGCTGGCCGGCAGCCCGACGATGAGATCCCGGGCAGCCTGCTTGGATGCGCCGATCCGGGTTGGTGCAACGTCGGTCGCCGCCATGCTGCGGGAGGTGTCCATGGCCAGCACCAGGGTGATGGTGTCGGACGGCAGCGTGATCGTCGCCGTAGGACGGGCGCAAGCCAGCAGGGCCACGCCCAGCGCGAGCAGGAAGAGCAGTGGCGGAATGTGACGCCGCAGCCGTTGGCCGGGACCCAGGGCGGCGCGCGGCAGCGCAAGGCTGGCATACAACAGCGCGATTTTCTTGCGCCGCGCAATCAGGTACAGGTAAGCGGCTGCCAGCAGGGGCAGCGCAAGCAACAGCCAGAGCATTTGCGGCCAGAGAAACTGCATGCACCTGCTCCTTGGCGCGTGGGTAAGACGATGGTACTGTATTTTTCACGGCGGGACGGGACCTCGGGAGCGGCAATGAGACGGGTAACGATCTACGGATGGGTCTCGGCAGCGGTGGCGCTGGTGCTCGCGGCGGTCGTTGGCTCTGCCTGGCTGTTGCAGCCGACGCCGCGCGTCCTCAAGCAAGCCGACATCGACTCCGCCGTGCTGCACACGCTGGAAACCAAGCGCCTGCCTTCGCGCACAGCCAGGGCGGCAGAGGCGGTTCGCGAGTCGGTGGTGGAAGTTCGCAGCTATGCGCCAGCCGAAAAGGCTGCGGACAAGCCGAAGAAAGCGGCATCCGCCCCACACGCCAAGCGTGATCCCCCTGCCACACGCCGCAAGGCACCTCCCGAATCGGCTCCGCTATCCCCGCCGCCTTCGGGCGATGAACTCGCAAAAGGCGACCCACCGGGCAGCAAGGGCGAGTCCGGCGGCAAGCGCACAGCCCGCCACATCGGTTCGGGGGTGGTCGTGACCGAAAGCGGCACCATTCTCACCAGCTACCACGTCGTCGCCGACGCCCTGCGCCTGGAGGTCAGGTTCCACGACGGCCACACGGCCGAGGCCTCGGTTGTGCAGGCGTTCCCGGAGAAAGACCTAGCCGTGATCCGGCCCAGTTCCATCCCCGACGACCTGCCGCCGGCGACGCTCGGTTCCAGCCGGAACCTCGCGCCCGGCACTGAAGTCGTCGCGGTCGGCTTTCCGTTCGGCATCGGCCCGTCGGTGTCTGCCGGCGTGGTGTCGGGGCTCGACCGCAGGTTCGTCTTGCCGGACGGCAAGCGGGACCTGGACAAGCTCATCCAGTTCGACGCCGCCGCCAATCCGGGCAACTCCGGCGGACCGCTGGTGAATCTGGATGGCGAGGTGGTAGGGATCGTCACCGCCATCCTCAACCCCAACCAGAGCGGCACTTTCCTCGGCATCGGCTTTGCTGTCACGATCGAAAGCGCCGGCGCTTCCATCGGATCCTCTCCTTTCTAATCGCGGGGGCCTATGAACGACCAAACCCGGGGCGCAGTGGACAGCGCCGAATTGATGGAACGCCTGCTGTATGAGGTGAAGCGCGTGGTGGTGGGGCAGGACCACTTCCTCGAACGGGTGCTGGTGGCGATCCTTGCGGGTGGCCACCTGCTGGTGGAAGGCGTGCCGGGCCTGGCCAAGACGCTGACCGTCAAGACGCTGGCCAGGACCATGAGCGGCTCCTTCAAGCGCATCCAGTTCACGCCTGACCTGCTGCCGGCCGACCTGATTGGCACGCGCATGTATAACCAGGGCACGGGCGAGTTCTCCACCGTGCGGGGCCCGGTCTTCGCCAACCTGCTGCTGGCCGACGAGATCAACCGCGCGCCGGCCAAGGTGCAGAGCGCCTTGCTGGAAGTGATGGAGGAGAAGCAGGTCACCATCGCCGGCGAGTCCCATCTGGTGCCCACGCCCTTCCTCGTCATGGCCACGCAGAACCCGATAGAAACGGAAGGCACCTACCCCTTGCCTGAGGCGCAGGTCGACCGTTTCCTGATGAAGGTCCTGGTGGGCTATCCCAGCGAGGAGGAGGAGGCCGTCATCGTCAACCGTGTCACCGGCCCCAGCATCAGCGTGAGCCCCATCGCGACGCCGGAGCGCCTGACAAGCCTGCAGGACGAATGCGGCAGGATCTATGTGGATCCGAGCCTGCTCCAGTATGCAGTGCGCGTGGTGGCGGCCACCCGCAAGCCTGGAGGCTACGGGCTGGAGGACCTGGATCGATACATAGCGTTCGGTGCCAGCCCCCGCGCCACCATCGGCCTGATCGAAGGCGCGCGCGCCCTGGCGTTCCTGCGCCGCCGGCACTATGCGCTGCCCGAAGACGTGGTCGATCTCGTGCCGGATGTCTTGCGCCACCGCCTGGTGCTCTCGTACGAGGCCATGTCCGACGGCGTGACTGCCGACCAGCTCGTCACCCGCATCCTGCAGGCGCTGCCGGTCCCGGAGCGCCCATTGGAATCCCATGTTCGGGCGCCTGCGCAATAGGCGGCGCCGGAGCGGCCCGGAGGCCGCACCCGGCAGCATGCCCGCCGGCACGGCGCTGGCCAGCGTCGACGCAAGGCAGACCGAGGCCTTGCTGCGCCGCCTGGAATGGACCGTGGTGCGCCGCCTCGATGGCCTGCTGCAGGGCGACTACCGCACGCTGTTCCGCGGCTTTGGGCTGGATCTTGCCGACCTGCGCGAATACCGCCCCGGCGACGACGTGCGGCACATCGACTGGAACGTGACAGCACGGCTGCAAACACCGCACGTGCGTGAGTACCAGGAAGACCGGGAGGTCTCCGTCTGGTTCCTGCTGGACCTGAGCGGATCGGTCGGTTTCGGTTCCGGCAGCGTGAGCAAGCGTGACCTGCTGAGCGACTTCACCACCGTCATGGCGCTGCTGCTGACGCGCTATGGCAACCGGGTCGGCGCCCTGCTCTACGGCGGGGCCACAGACGCGGGCGCGTCGGTGGTGCCGGCGCGCTCGGGGCGCCGGCACCTGCTGCACCTGCTCGACCGCATGCATGGCACACCGGCCGCGTCGCCGGGCGACACCCGCTTGCGCGACCTGCTGGAGCGCGCACGGGCGGTCGCGAAACATCGATCGGTGCTGTTCGTGGTCTCCGACTTCATCAGCGCCCCGGGCTGGCAGGCATCGCTCCAAATGCTGGCCCGGCGCCATGAGGTCGTCGCCGTGCGGCTGGTCGACCCGCTGGAGATGACCTTGCCCGACCTGGGCCTGGTCGTGCTGCAGGATGCCGAAACCGCCGAGCAGATGTTCGTCGACACGCACGACCCGGCCTTCCGCAAACGCTTCGCCGCCGCCGCCCAGGCGCGCGAGGACGAATTGCGCCTGGCCTTCACCCAGGCCGGCGTGGCGTGCCTGACGCTGTCGACCTACGCCCGCCTGGACCTGGCCCTGCTGCACTTCACCCGCCGGCGCCGCCACCGTCAAGGTGCCGCCGCAACAGCAAAGCAGGAGAACGGGCCCAAGGAGGCAGCATGACCGATGCCATAAGCCGGCTACCCGTCTTCAGCTTCCTGTGGCCAGGCATGCTGTGGCTGCTCACGCTCGTCCTCGTGCTGTCCGCTGGCTACGTATGGCTCGACAGGCGCCGGCGCCACGCCACGGTGCACTATCCCACCCTGAAATCCGTCGGCGTTGCCATCAGGGGCGGTGCGACCTTGCGCCGCCACGTGCCGCCCATGCTGCTCCTGCTGGCCCTGGCCGCGCTGACCTTCGCTATCGCCCGACCCCAGGCAGTGATGATGCTGCCCTCGCACATCGAGACCGTGGTCGTGGTCATCGATCTGTCCGGCAGCATGCGCGCGCAGGATATCCAGCCCAGCCGCATCCGCGCCGCCCAGCAAGCGGCCAAGGTTCTACTCGACACACTGCCCGCGGGCGTCAGCGCGGGAGTAGTCGCGATGGCCGGCACCGCCGCCGTGGCACAGGCGCCCAGCCGCAGCAAGGATGCCGCGGCCACGGCGATCGACCGCCTCAAGCCGCAAGGCGGCACCGCGCTGGGCAATGGCCTGCTCATCGCGCTGACGACGCTGCTGCCGCAGACGGCTGGTGACGCCGAGCGCCTCATGAACGGCGACACCACGCCGCTGCAAAAGCCGGACGCATCCCACAGCGGCGAAGCCGTGACGCCCGGCTCTTATCCCTCCGGGGCAATCGTCCTGTTTTCCGACGGTGAAAGCAACACCGGCCCGGCCGCGACGCAGGCGGCGCAGCTTGCCGCGGCGCACGGCGTGCGCGTTTATACCGTCGGGGTTGGCACGACCGACGGTGTGGTGCTCTCGGTCGATGGCTGGTCGGCGCGCGTCAGGCTGGATGAGAAGGTATTGAAGGAAGTCGCCAATGCGACAGGGGCAGAGTATTTCCCGCTTGCGGATGCCGCGCAGCTGAAGAGGGTGTACCGGGCGCTCAATATGCGGCTGACGTTTGGCAAGCGCGAACAGGTTGAAATTACTGCGTTCTTCGCCGCGCTGGGGGCGTTGCTGGCCACGTGTGCGGGGCTGCTGTCGTTGTGGTGGTTCGGGCGCGTGATGTAGGCAGGGACTGGCTCTGGCGGAGGAAACAAATCACTGGCCTAGCGAAGATGTGGCGGACCTTCTCGTAGCAGGAAGTTCCACATACGATCGGCCGGTCGACGCTCCAGCTTGTGCACGTAGGCAAGACTATGCCCGCGGTCCTGATCCCGCAGGGACTTCCCGACGATCACTTCAAACCAGCCATCCTGGCGGCGCCCCGTCGAAGGCCGCCGCCGTCAATGCCGATCGCGTGGATCGGACCCGGCTCGGGGATTTCGGATGGGACCGATCGACAGTCGCCCGAACGTCCTGCGGTATTGCGGCTCACGGTGGAGTACCGCAAGACGCCCTCATCAGCTTTGCCGTAACGCCTGCCACGAATGCTGAACGTGTGCTGAGGTTCGTCGGCCCAGCCCATGACTACATGGATGACATTGTGCCATTGCCCGTGCTCGGGAACAACGCCCGCATATTAACACAACACCTGTTGTGTTAATTCGAATTGCGAGTTATTGTTCGTCCATCGCGCCGGCCAGCGTCCATCACGAGGAATGAAGGAGACCGATCATGCTCACCACCCAATCCCAACGAGAGGCGTTTCGCAATGACGGCGCCGTACTTGTAGAAAACTGTCTTGACCCGGCGCAGCTCGCTCAGTGCTACGAGGCGTTCAAGTGGAACGTCGCCAATCCGGGTCCGTATCACTTCCGCTCGCTGGACGGCACGAGCCTGCAGACCCATATCGACAACGCCAATCCGGTCGTCAAGGACAAGCTTGACGATCTGGTCTCGACGCTGCCGTTCGGAAAGATATTCCAGGAGTTATGGGGATCGGAGCATGTCTGGTATTTCGCCGAGGAGGTGTTCGCCAAGGAAGGTGGCCAAAGCGGCCGCGGACCGTGGCATCAGGACACCGCCAACCTGCCCTGGGCCGGCAAGCACTGGGGCAACGCCTGGATCACCTTCCAGCCCATTCCAAAGGGGAATTCGCTGGAGATCGTTCGCGGCTCGCATCTCGGCATCCAGTACGACGGGGCCAGCTTCGCGAATGCCGATGACCCGACCGATCCGCTCTACGGCGACGGCACTCTGCCCCGCCTTCCGCATATCGACAAGGAACTCGCCGAAGATCCGAACGCCTGGGACGTGCTCTCCTGGGGCGTGACGCCCGGCGACGTCGTATTCCTGCATCCGCGTTCGCTGCACGGAGGAGCCGCCGTCGACGCCGACTGTCCGACCCGCCATACCCTGGTACTTCGATTCTTCGGTGACGACGCCACGTTCCGCGCCCTGCCGCTGTCGAACCCGCGCTATGCCCGTAACGGGCCCCTATTCAGCGAAGAAATGGCCAAGCTCAATGAAGGCGAGCCGTTCCGCTCGCCTGTCTTCCGCCAGATCGCCTGATATCGCCTTGGACGGAGAAGCAGCCATGAAACGACAAATGATCAATCCCGGCCTTGCACGGGCAAGGCACTACGACCAGCTTCATTTCTCGTCGGCGACCCGTGTCGGCGACATGATCTGGGTGTCCGGCCAGGTGGGGTTCGATCTGGCGACGGCCACGGTGGGACAGGGAATGGAAGCGCAGGCCCGACAGGCGTTTGAAAACCTGAAGACGGTCCTCGAAGCCGCGGGAGCCAGCATGGCCGATATCGTGGAGATCATGACTTTCCACACCGACTTGCGCGGCGACATCCATGAGTTTGTGAAGGTCAAGGATGAATACCTACCCGACCGCTATCCCTCGTGGACAGGCGTGGGCGTAAGCCAGCTGGCCCGCCCCGAGTTCCTCGTCGAGATACGCGCCATTGCGGTCGCCGGCTGCGGCGCCGGCTGACTGCCGGATGCCGCGGCCCCGTTTGCACACCGGGGTCGCGGCACACGATCCCAAAAGAAAAAAAGAACAGCGACAAAGCTGATGGAGACACCGACATGAATCGTCCCAATACGGTCGTCAGGCCGGATAAGCCATCCAGCATCCTGGCGAGGCTTGACCGCCTGCCGGTGATGGCTTCCCACTACGTCTGGGCCGCGCTGCTCGCGGCCAACCTGATGCTGGAGTATTACGACAACGCCATCTTTGCCTACGCCAGTCCAACGATCAAAGCCCATACCAATCTGAGCACGGAGCAGATCGGCCTCATCAGCAGCGCGTTTTTCATCGGGATGATTATCGGCGCGCTGGCGGGAGGAAGCCTGTCTGACAGGTGGGGACGACGCTCGGTTCTGGTATGGACCACCGTCCTGTACTCGCTGGGCGCGTTAGCGACCGCCTTCGCGCCTACCTACGAGACCATACTGGCCTCCCGCGTCGTCACGGGTATCGGCGTGCAGGCCGCCACATCGGTGCTGCTTGTCTATATCGCCGAGATGTTTCCCGGCAAGGCACGTGGCCGTTTCGTCTCCATCGTGACAATCGGGTTCGTGGTCTCCGGCATCGGAGCTGCGGCACTGGCAATGTTCTATCTGCCGCACAGCAGTACCGGTGCCTGGCGCAACCTGTTCCTTGCTGGCAGCGTCGGCTTGCTGATTGCGCCCCTGGCACGCGTCATCCTGCCCGAATCGGTGCGCTGGTGTGTGTCGCGCGGGCGGTCCGACCGCGCCGAACGCATCGTCAGCGAACTCGAAGCACGCGCACTGCGCCGCGGTCCGCTCGAGGAACCCGGAATTTCCGCAACTCAACAGAACGCCGCAGCACCAACGCTGCGCGACCTCATCAACGACAAGGCCGTTCTTCGAACCATAGCAATTCTCACGCTTGGCTATTTCGGCGCCACCCTGGGCTACTACCTGTTCGGGCAGTGGGGCGTCTACTCGCTCGTGTACAGCCTCAAGTACTCCGAGGACGATGCGTATTTCATCCTGTTCCTGTGGAACGTGATCTATGGCATCACGCCGTTCGTCGCCATGCTGTTTCTCGACCGGTATGAACGCAAGTCCACCATCCTTGTCGTGTCCGTGCTCAGTGCACTGCCGTTGGTCGTGCTCGGCATCTCGGCCACCAGCTGGGTGGTGATCGGTGCGGGGGGCCTCGCCTCCATCATCACCGGACTCGTCGTCAACGCGTACTACACCTACATCCCGGAGACGATTCCGACGCAGTTGCGCGCCCTGGGCAGCGGCATCGTGATTTCTGGCGGCCGGTTCGGCGGAGCGGCCGCCGGCGTCCTGGGCGCCGCGCTGTTCTCCGCAAACGGCATGGCGGGCGTAATGCTCGCCGCGGCAGCCTGCTACATCGTGTTCTCCATCCCCGTCGCCCTGTTCGGCCCGCGCACGACCAACCGCTCGCTGGAAGCCGTTACCGACGAAGGGCCCGGCGCTGCAAACGGCGTGCGTCAATCCACGGACACGCCCATGGCCGCCTGACACGGCATGTCCGAAAATTGCCGGGTGGTTGTGTCCCGACAGCATGGATCTCCAGACCAAGGAGCACGGCAACGTGACTGAAGACTTCAAGACATACCGAACACTGGGCGGCTGGATAGAAAAGCCAGCCGATCTGCAGCCACCGCTCGAGGGCCACACCAACGCCGATGTGGTCATCATCGGCGCCGGCTTCGCCGGCCTTTGCGCGGCGCTGGAGCTTGCCCGGCACCGCGTGAAGGTGGTCGTCCTCGAACGCGAATTCTGCGGCTATGGAGCGAGCAGCCGCAATGCGGGCTATCTCGCCGGCGGCCAGGGACTCAAGTACGACCGCTTCCTCAAGCGCGCAGGCCATGAGAAGGCAAGGCAGATCGTCCGCTTCTACGAGGACGGCGTCAGCTTCGCCGAAGGCAAGTTCGCCGAGCACGGGATAGACTGCGACTACAACCAGTCGGGACTGATCCGTGCCGGCATCGACCCCTCGCAGGAAGCCAGGGTGCGCGACGATATGCGCATCAGCGCCGAACTCGGATGCCCATCGGAGTATCTGGACCAGGCCGAGATGCGCGCACGCGGCATCCCGCCAGCGTTCCTGTTCGGCAGCTACGTGTCGAACGGCGGCACGCTCGATCCCGGCAAGTACGTCCTGGGGCTGCGGCGCGCGGCCCTGCGGGCGGGCGTGACGATCCACGAGAACACGCCGTTGCTGTCCTACACCGAAGGACCGACCGTCAAGGTGCGGACGCCGCGCGGCAGCGTCAGCGCGCCGGTCATGATCCTGGCCACCAACGCCGATACGCCCCAACTCGGCCCGCTGGCGGACAAGGTGGTGCCGTTGCGGCTCTCGGCAATCGAAACCGAACCGCTTTCACCCGTCCAGCTGGCAGCGCTTGGGTGGCATCGTCGCGAAGGCATCACGACCATGCACTGGGTCATGGAAAGCCATCGCCTGACGGCGCGCAACACGCTTGTCGTGACGACCAAGCGCCTGCGCTACCCGTTCGGCTCGCAGACGCCGGACGTGCCAGAGCACGGCCAGTATCGAGCGCTGCGGATGGCCCTGCACGACCGCTTTCCACCCCTGAAGGGGATCGCCATCCGGCGCTGCTGGAGCGGGTACATCAGCTATGCCGACGATGGCCTGCCGGTGATCGGCACCACCGGAGCGGATCGGAACATCTACTACGCGGCGGGATGTTCCGGCCACGGCGTCGGCACACAGGGCATGGTCGGACACATGCTGGCCGAGAAGATCTGCGGTATCGAAAACCCGCTGCTTGCGATGCTGATGCAACACGTCCCCCCATTGACGCTGCCCGAGCCGCTGCGCTGGTTTGCTCTCAACGGCGCCCTGAAGGTCGCAAGCAGGCTCGATGAACGCTCGAACCGCAAGGCACGCGCCGCATGAAGGAGCGCCGGCGGCTGCTACGCGATTGCATCACAGCAGGGCCTTGCGAAACCCCTGCATCCCCCGAAACTCACTACGGATGTACTCATGACAGATCTGTACGATGTTGCCGTGATTGGCGCTGGCTTTGCGGGCGTTACTGCTGCACGGGACCTCAGCATGGCAGGCCATTCAGTGGTACTGCTCGAAGCGCGTGAACGGATTGGCGGCCGGACCTGGTGGGGAAAGGCCCTTGGCCTGCACCTCGATCTGGGCGGCACCTACGTGCACTGGACCCAGGCGCATGTGTGGCGCGAACTCAAGCGCTATGGCATCGGCCTGGCGACACCGATGCCGGTGACCAGAGCTTACTGGTACGCCGGCGGCGTGGTACACGTCGGGACGTGGGAGCAACTCCACCAACTGACCGCGCCGCTGGTCGCCCGCTTCTTTGCCGATGCCCGGATGCACTTTCCCCAGGTAGATGACCTGGCAGCCGCCGATGTCAGCGCGATCGACAGGCAGACCATCGGCGACCGGCTTGACGCGCTTGAACTCTCCGCGCACGACCGTGACCTGCTGGTCAACGCGATGTCCATCCTGGTTTGCTCCGAACACGAACAGGGGCTCGCGCAACTGCTGTTCTGGTGCGCGATCTGCTTCGGCAACTGGAGCGCGTTCAAGGAAATCGCCGGGCACTGGCCGATCGAGGGCGGCACCGGTCGCCTGATCGACGCCATGAGCGCCGAGTCGAAAGCCGAGTTGCGCCTTTCGACGCCGGTGGCCGCAGTCGATGACAATGGGCACGAGGTCATTGTGGCCACCCGCGATGGACAGCATATCCGGGCCCGGCGCGCCGTGGTGGCATTGCCGCTGAACATGCTGAGCGAGTTTTCCGTCACGCCTGCGCTGCCGCAACCCGTGCGCGCCATGATCGAACAAAAGAACCCGATCATGCCCAGCAAGATCTGGGTACGGGTCAGGGGCGAGATCGAGCCCTTCGTGATCTATGCGCCGGCGGGCAAGCATCCCATCAATACCGCCCATGCCGAACGCCGCGACGATGGCGATACGCTGGTGGTGTGCTTCTGCGCCGATCCCTCAACGCTGGACGGCAATGACCGCGAGGCAGTACAGCAGGCGCTGCGGGACTTTATTCCGGACATCGAAGTGGTGGACACCGTCTGCCAGGATTGGGCGAACGACCCGTTTTCCAAAGGCGGATGGATGCATCACCGCCCCGGCAATCTGACGCAGGCAGCTCCCTTGATGCGACGGCCCCACGGCCGCATCCATTTCGCAGGAGCGGACATAGCGCCGATCGGGGTTGGCGGCATCGACGGTGCCATCGAGACCGGCACCAGGGCTGCCGCTGACGTCGCTCGCGCCCTGGATGGCGCCCATCATCCCTGATCCGGTGCTACGCGCGCGCCGCCCGTCCGCCAGGCTTCTGCTCGCCTGGCACAGGCGCAACCAGCACCGCCAGGGCATCGATCAGCGCCCGCATTCGCTTTGGCGTGAATCGCTTGGGCTCGATGGGGTACATCATCATCCACCCGTCGCCCATGGCAACGAGCTGGTCGGTGAGGATGTCTGCCGAAATATCGTTGCGGACCGTCCCCCGTTCCTGAGCGTCCTTGACAATGGCGGCGAGCAAGCGGCGATAACGCGCGTAGCGCCTGGCGATGACTTCCGCAAACGCTGGCTCGTGTCGCCCCTGCGCCAGCAACTCCGATGTCGCCGGCCAGAACCTCGTGCTGCGGTCCGTCAGCCTGATCCAGCTTTCGAACGGCGCGAGGATGTCACCCCTTTCCCGGGCCGACTCCAGCATCGCGTCGAAACGGTCGAATGCGCTTTCCATCAGCGCCACCACCAGCTCTTCCTTGTTCGCGAAGTAATACGTCACCGCGCCAGTGGTGTAGCCCGCATGCTTGGCAACCTTGCGCAGCGATGCGTTGGCATATCCCTCCTGTGCAATCACCATTGATGCCGCGCGCAGCAGCTCCTTGCGCTTCGCTTCGCGGTCGCCGACCGGACGACCCCGGGTTGAGACCTGCTCGATATCGTCGTCGCTGTCCATTGTTCTGTTCTGTCTCTTGAAAATCTCGATAACTGGATGCCCACTGGTTAGCCGCCAGGAGCCTGATTTTACAGAATCGACGTTATGTTCTGATTCTAGCCTCTCCAGCGTTCTCGCCTCCAGCAACTCCCAGGTGCGGACCGTTCCATCCGGATCACGCAGCCTGAGTCCGCACACGCCAGCAAATGGCAACGCCTGTGCCCCTCTCCTTGCCGGGACCACGCAGGGAATACCCGACCTTTCTATTTAACATCACGCTCGTTATGCTAATTCAAGATTCGCGCGAATCGCCGGGCAGGACTTCAGAAAGAGTGCGCGGCCGATGTCCTTGCATGCGGCCGCCAGGCAACTGACAAACATGGAGATTGTTGATGGATGCATTCAGGCGTAATGCGTTGAGCAAGGATGATGCCGTCGTCATGGAACAGCGCCGTGAGGAGAAACACCGAGTGCCGCGCAATGTGGCACGCAACTGGGGCACGACGCCCGTTATCGCACTGGCAGCACTTGGTGCCTTCGCAGGCGCGGCACATGCTCAGTCCTCCATCACGTTGTACGGTACGCTGGACACCAACCTTGAGATCGATACCAACTTCAAGAGCGCGGGCGGCGGCTCGGCCAATCGATACGCGCTGAACGGCGAAGGCCTGTCTGGTTCGCGTTGGGGTCTGCGCGGCGTGGAGGATCTCGGCGGCGGCGTGAACGGCGTCTTTGTGCTGGAAAGCGGCGTCGGCGGCGACGATGGCACCATGCAGCAAGGCGGCCGCCTGTTTGGCCGGCAGGCATTCATCGGCCTGCAGAGCGCCACCTACGGCAAGATCACCTTCGGGCGCCAATACACCTCGATGCTCGAGGCACTGGCCAACTTCTCGCCGGCCGCCATGTCGAGCCTGTATGAACCCGTCATCGCCCAGATCGGACCGGTGTACCGCGAAGACAACACCGTCAAGTATTCCGGGACCTTCGGTCCGGTCAGCGTCGGGGCCCACTGGAGCTTTGGCACCGGCGGAAGCAGCGGCACCGTGGACCTCGGCCGCCTTGGCGGATCGGGAGAGGTTCCGGGCCAATTTCGCCGCGATACCGGATATGGTGCCCGGGCGTCCTATACGGCAGGGCCGTTCAGCGCTACCGTGACCTATGATCAGGTGAACCCGAGCATCATCGGCAATAGCAACTTCGCCGGTACCGGCACATTCAAGAAGGCCGCCGCAGCAGCCAGCTACGCCGTCGGGCCCGCGATCTTCATGAGTGGATACCGCTGGGGCATGTCGACTGCGCCGGGGCAGACACTGACGCGCGACAATCTGTACTGGGCTGGCGTCTACTACGAGATGACGCCTGCCCTGAGCCTGACGCTGGACTACTACTACCAGACGTTCCGGCCCTCGACCTTGCCGGCGCTGAGGCCTGCCGGCAATCCGAGGCAGCTGATGTTCATCGCCGACTACCGCCTCTCCAAGCGTACGGACCTGTACCTGACCACCGCCTATGCGAAGAATGCCGGCCTGTGCCTGGACACCGCATCCATTGCGTTCAACAACGGCTATCAGCCCGGTGCTGGCAAGACCAGCATGTTCGGCGCCGCACTAGGTATCCGCCACAACTTCTGAGCGCGACGGATATCCTCAAACCGTTGCCGATGCCAACCCGATGCGATGCTGCTTCAGCGATCTGCATCGGGACATGGCCCGAGGGCCACCGCCGAAATGGCCTCCAAGGTATGTCACCTCATCCGATAGACGCCGTCTTCACTCACCTCAACCTGCCCGTCAGCCAGCAGCTCCGCCAGATGCTGGGAAATCGTACGGGTCTCGGCGTTGACCACCCACAAGCCTTCATAGCCCGGCGGATACAGCAGCCGCAGGTCGACCAGCTGCGCCAGTGTCTTTGGCGATTCGCGCAGCATGGCCATCAGGCGCTGTTCGCGCTCGTCCAGCTTGGCCACATAGGCAGCGAGATCACGCAGGAAGTGCTCGCGATCGGTGTAGACGCCCCGGTGATGGGACGTAACCCAAACCTTGGCCGGAATCTCGGGCAGCCGTGCCAGGCTGCGACGAAAGTCCGCCAGGCTGGACCCCGCGTCGCCATAGTAAGGCCCAAATCCAGTCAGGTCGATGTCGCCCGTGAAAGCCACTCCCTCCGGTTCAACAAGAAGAACGGTGTGGCCCGCGGTGTGCCCTGGAAGGTGGAAAGCGCGAATGCCGGCCTGCCCCAGATCCCAGCACGCGCCATCGACGTAGCCTTGCGCATCAGGCCGCGGCGCATAAAAGAATTCGCGCTGGAACTTGAGCAGCGTCTCCGATGCGTACTCCGCATTGCCGAAAGCGGCGATCATGCCCTCCCAGCTCCTTGCCGCTGGTAAATCCAGTTCGTGCACATATACCGATGCATACGGAAGACGATGCAAACCGGCCATATGGTCCTCATGTACATGGCCCATCACCACCAGCTCGGTCGCGTCAAACTCGGGGCCGATGTAGTTCGCGACAAGCGGCGTGTCGAACGCCGCGCGAGTCTCCGAGCCTCGTATCAATACCTGATTTCCGTCGGGATACTTTCCGCTTTTCTCGCCGAAGAAGACCGAAACGCGCCCGAAATCCACGCGCTGGATGTTTCCCTGCATGTCGGAATTGCTAAAAGCTGTGCTCATGTCGATCATCCTCCCTGGCAGGCCGTTGCGATCTTCCTGCGGCCGAGGCGTTCCAGGAGCGGTCAGGCGCTACGCAACTCTGTTTTCAGTCTATTTATAATAACATCTGTCATAAAAATAGAGTGCCTGCAAACACAGACCGTATGATATTTTGGGATGGCCGTCTTAGAGCGGACGTGGCTGCCTTCGCCCAGTGGCTTGCACCACCTCCTCCCGGTCTTCGTCGGGATCAGTCCGTTGCTTTGAGCATATCCTCGACCACCTTCTTGGCGTCGCCGAACACCATCATGGTCTTGTCCATGTAGAACAGCTCGTTGTCCAGGCCGGCATAGCCGGCTGCCATCGAGCGCTTGTTGACGATGATGGTCTTGGCCTTGTACGCCTCCAGGATCGGCATCCCGGCGATCGGCGACTTGGGATCGGTCTTGGCCGCGGGGTTGACCACGTCGTTGGCGCCCAGCACCAGCACCACGTCGGCCTGGCCGAACTCGCTGTTGATGTCTTCCATCTCGAAGACCTGGTCGTACGGCACCTCGGCCTCGGCCAGCAGCACGTTCATGTGACCCGGCATGCGGCCGGCCACCGGGTGGATCGCGTACTTGACGGTCACGCCCTTCTCGGCCAGCTTTTCGGTCAGTTCCTTCAGGGCGTGTTGCGCGCGCGCCACCGCCAGGCCGTAGCCGGGGACGATGATCACGGTCTCGGCGTTACCCATCAGGAAGGCGGCGTCGTCGGCCGAGCCGGACTTCACGTTGCGCTGCGCCTGCGCGCCGGCGGCCGCGCCAGCCGACGCATCGCCGCCGAAGCCGCCCAGGATCACGTTGAAGAACGAGCGATTCATCGCCCGGCACATGATGTACGACAGGATCGCACCGGAGGAACCCACCAGCGAGCCCGCGATGATCAGCATCGGATTGTTCAGCGAGAAGCCGATGCCCGCCGCCGCCCAGCCCGAGTACGAATTCAGCATCGACACCACCACCGGCATGTCGGCGCCGCCGATCGGGATGATGATCAGCACGCCCAGCACGAAGGCGATCGCCAGCATGAGCAGGAACGGCATCCATGCCTGCGTCAGGAAGAACGCGATGCCGAAGCCCACCATCGCCACCGCCAGCAGCAGGTTCAGCCAGTGCTGGCCGGCAAACACCACCGGCGCGCCCTGGAACAGGCGGAACTTGTAGCGTCCGGCCAGCTTGCCGAAGGCGATCACCGAGCCCGAGAACGTGATGGCGCCGACGAAGCAGCCGATAAAGAGCTCGATGCGGTTGCCCAGCGGAATGTCATGCGAACCGGCAACCGTGATGCCGAAGGCAGCGGGCTCCGCAACGGCCGCCACCGAAATAAACACGGCTGCCAGGCCGATCAGCGAGTGCATCGCTGCGACCAACTCAGGCATCTTGGTCATCTGCACCTTCTTCGCCACGTAGGCGCCGATGCCGCCGCCCACTACCAGCGCCGCCAGGATCAGCGCCAGGCCGGTGCCCGGCACGGACGGGTCCGCCCCGCCGGACAGCAGTTCGCTCTTCAGCTTGAAGATCAGCGCCACCGTGGTGAGCGCCGCCACCAACATGCCGGCCATGCCGAAGGTATTGCCGCGCCGCGCCGTGGTCGGGTGTGACAGCCCCTTGAGCGCCTGGATAAAGCACACAGACGCGCCCAGGTAGGACAGCGTCACCATATTCATCGACAGGCCATTCATTGCGCCACCTCCGCCAGTTCTCCGCCAGGCTGGCCCTTGGCTTCTGTCTGCGCCTTGGGTGCCTTCTTCCTGAACATCTCCAGCATGCGCTGCGTGACCAGGAAGCCGCCGAACACATTCACCGCCGCCAGCGCCACCGCCAGCGTGCCCATTGCGCGACCAACGTAGCCTTCGGTCAGGCCCGCAGCCAGCATGGCGCCGACGATGATGATGGCCGAGATCGCATTGGTCACCGCCATCAGCGGCGTGTGCAGCGCGGGGGTCACCGTCCAGACCACGTGGTAGCCCACGTAGATCGCCAGTACAAAGATGATCAGGTTGATCACCGTGTGGCTAACCATTTCCATCGATATCTCCTTGAATGCCCGTGCAGCTGGCCAGCGCCAGTTCTTCGCGCCGCGTCATCAGGCAGGCCCCGACGATGTCGTCGTCGGTGTTGATCACGAGCTTGCCGTCCTTGTCGATCAGCAGCTTGAGGAAGTCGAGCACATTGCGCGCATACAGCGCCGAGGCGTCGGCCGCGACCATGCTGGCCAGGTTGGTGTGGCCGATGATGATGACGCCGTTGTGGTTGACCACTTCGTCGGCCACCGTCAGCGGGCAGTTGCCGCCCTGTGCCGCGGCCAGGTCCACCACCACCGAGCCGGGTTTCATCTGCGCCACGGTGGTTTCCTGCAGCAGCACCGGTGCCTTGCGGCCCGGGATCAGTGCGGTGGTGATGACGATGTCGGCCTGGACCGCGCGCTGGTGCACCAGCTCGGCCTG